>JACQGD010000055.1 GCA_016199685.1 Candidatus Saccharimonadota bacterium | reverse complement strand
TCATCTTGCTGATGGGCAAGTTCGATCGCATCGGAAAGCTCCTCTTCGTTATACACCTTACTTACACCGACCGAACTGCCGCCATGCGCAGGCTTCACGAAGATTGGACTCCCAAGTGTCATACTCAGTTTGTGAAATTCTGGAACTGGCTCAAAACTTCTGTGCACTTCATAAGGAACGATCGGAATATGATGTGCATCAAGTAATTGTTTTGCAAGCACTTTATTGAGGCCGATTCCGCTCGATGCAATACCACAGCCAACAATCGGAATATGAAGCAGCTGCGCCAGACCCTGTACACTTCCGTCCTCACCATTCACTCCGTGGAGGATTGGGAGAATAACATCAGACTGAATGACCAGTTGACCAGGAAGTGTTATAAATCCCTTACTGCCAAGCGCAGGTAGTAACTGCGGCGCACCATGCGTGTCGATTTGCTGAGCAAGATTCTCAATTAGCCACCACTTACCTGCTTCGTCGATATAACAAAGTTGCACTTCGTATTTCTCGTCGTCAATGGCCGCATAGACATTACGCGCAGAAGAAATCGACACTTCGTGTTCTGAAGATTCACCGCCGAACAGCAATAATACGCGAGTACGGTTCATGATTCTATTGTAACACTTCTGAAAAGCCGCACACCCTCCCTACTATCATTCGGGGTATAATAGATACATGCAACGAGTTCCTTTGGCCGAGAGAATGCGGCCGACAACGCTTGATGAGGTGATTGGTCAAACCCACCTTCTTAATGATGGGGAAATTTTGCGTCAGATCGTTAAACGCAAAGAGCCGGTCAGTCTTATCCTTTGGGGACCTCCCGGTAGTGGCAAGACAACTCTCGCGCGAATTATTGCCGAAGGAGTTGAAGCTGAGTTCATCGAACTCTCGGCAGTCACAAGTGGCAAAAAAGACGTTGAAAAAGTGATCGAGCACGCTCGACAAAACTGGAACCTCCAACTTCGTACTGTCCTCTTTGTCGACGAGATTCATAGGTTCAATAAAGCCCAGCAGGATGCGTTTTTACCCCATGTTGAGTCGGGGCTTATTACCCTCATTGGCGCAACGACTGAAAATCCAAGTTTTGAGGTTATCAACCCACTCCTCTCACGCAGTCGTGTACTCGTACTACAACCCCTTACCAAAGATGAAATCATCAATATTCTCAAGCGCGCCCTCAAAGAACTCGACAAAGCTAAACTCGTCACCCCAAAAGCACTTGACTACTTAGCTGAACTTTCTGGCGGTGACGCCCGTGTTGCACTTGGCAACTTAGAACTATCACTCAGTATGAACGAAAGTAAGGTTACGCCAGAAGTCGTGAAAGTCGCAGCGCAAAAACGCGTGCCAGGCTACGACAAAAAAGGTGAAATGCATTACAACGTCATATCAGCATTTATCAAGAGTATGCGCGGAAGTAACGTCGATGCAACACTTTACTACCTTGCTCGCATGATTGATGCTGGCGAAGATGCAAAATTCATCGCCCGCCGCATGGTTATCTTCGCAAGTGAAGACATCGGCCTTGCAGGCAATGGCGCCCTGGGGCTTGCGTTGAATGCGTTCCAGGCCGTCGAGCGTATCGGCATGCCCGAATCATCGTATATCCTCTTCCATGTCGCCACGGCCCTAGCGAAGTCCGAGAAATCACGTGCAACTACCGATGCGATGTATGCCGCTCAGTCACTTGCCAAGCAGTACCCCGATGCCCAGGTGCCTATTCATTTGCGCAATGCTCCGACAAAACTCATGAAAGACCTCGGCTATGCCAAGGATTATAAATGGGAAGCCGACTTCAAGCACAATAAAGGCTTCCTACCAGACGAGCTATCGGACAAAAAGATATTTTAAATTAACTTTTTGGCAGTTTCGGTAGTACATTTTTAACACGCGTAATATTCTTTCGAATAAACTTCTTTGTCTTTACGACCGCGATAGGTTTCTGAGCGGCAATAACTGCGCTAAAGGCTTGTTCGTAGCCATCAACCATTTGATCAACGGTAAATTTACGTGCCACATGATCGCGGCAATCACTTCTTTTGATCGTACCGATTTTACCGACCGCAGCAATCATTTCACCGATACTCTGCACAACAAACCCAGTTTTGCCATCGACAATAATTTCAGGAGCTGCCCCACGATGAAGTGAAATGACCGGCGTGCCACAAGCCATTGCTTCGATTGTCGTCAGGCCAAATGGCTCTTCCCATTGAATCGGTGTCAGGACAGCTTTTGCTTTTTGATAGTACTTCGGAAGTTGATCTTGATCCATTCGCCCAAGGTAGAGTATTTGGTCATCGAGATGAGGCTTTATGTATTGATCAAAGTAATCTTTACTGCCGTGGTTAATCGGCCCAATAATAAGCAAGCGATGATGCGATTCTTTCGCAACTTGAATCGCTTCTTTCACACCTTTTTCGGGTGCAATGCGTCCAGCATACAAAAGATAGTCGTCATGTGTATCCGAAAAGTTAAATAACGACACGTCAGTACCATTATAGACAGTAGCGGTGTATGGAAGATCGGGGGCGTCGCGCCGTTGATTGTTGGAAATAGAAATATAGTGCTGATTTGGTGTCTGATAGAGCTCAAATAATTCACGGTACCACTGATAGATAGGATCATGGAGCGTATACACAACAGGAACGCCGAGATATTTTGCCGCTGTCGAAAGCGCTGATTCTGGATGATGAAAGAATAGTACATCATACTCACCCGCTTGGGCGCGCATAAACATTTCGTTGACCATGTAACGATCCCACAGTCCATGGACGTCATGCGAGAGGAATTCAGTGTTTTCAAGTAGCTTCGTAAACTCGGTCTGATTGCGAGCAAGCGGCCGAAGGTTCATCGTTTCGACGGTAATATTTTGACCGTGGACTTCTGTTCCAAGCGGCGAAAAGAGTGTCACCTGATGTCCACGTTCGCCTAGGCCTTTTGCGATTTGTATAGCAAGGTCGATTGGTGCATAGATCATATCACTAGGCCTTGGCATAGGAATATAGCCATGTACCATGATAGCTATCTTCATAGATTTGTTCATTGGGTATAACTAGTTAACCACAGAAACACTATAAGTGTTGTACAATTTTTAACAATCAGTCTTTTTCATCGAGAAGCGCGGCCATAACACCGTTCGTCCAGCCGAATCCATCTTGGAGTTCATACTCTCCGCCGCCGCCAAGACCAGACTCACTCGTCACATCGTACTTCTCTACCATCTTGCGTTCACGGTCAAACACACCACTGCATGTCTGAATCCACGCACTTTTGATTTTGTCAGCAAGTGCGTAGTGACCATACTCACGAAGTCCCTGAATCACCACCCAGTGGAGCGGCGCCCAGCCATTCGGACTATCCCATTGCTGCCCATTGTCGATAAGCGTCGTTACTAGTCCACCCTTTTTGAGGAAATCTTTCTCGATCCGATCAGCAACCGCTTGCGCTTGTTTAGGAGTCGCAACTTTTACAAATAGTGGGTAGACGCCAGCAAGCGTCACACTTGCCGTTGACTTTGCTTTGCGGAAATCGTAGTCCATAAAGAACTGCTCTTCTTCGCTCCACATATACTTAAGCATCGTGCTCGCCCGTCGTTCAGCGAGTGTTTGAAACTTTCGCGCAAGGAGTGGCTGGAACATCAAGCGGTAGGTTTCAGCAATCGTCGTCTCAAGATGATAGAGCAAACAATTTAAATCAACGGGTACGATATCGGTCGTATGAATCGACGATATTTCCATAGGATCAGCGAACCAACGACTACTAAAGTCCCAGCCCGATTCCGCACCAGCACGCAGATCAAGATACAGCTTATCGGTATCATGAAGCTGTGCTCGCTTCGCAGTCTCTAGGTCATCCCACATCATTTCCGGACGTGGTGTCGTTTTGTTATCGAAATAACGATTGAGATTGACGCCGTTTGGCATTTGCACCACTCGCGCAAATGCCCGCGTGTCAATATGCGTCGTGACCGATCGGCGACCCTTAACCCAGAACCGATACTCGGCAAGCATGTACGGCAGATACTCTAAGTATGTGCGACGCCGGCCGTTATGCCGTGCAAGCAGCCGGACCATATGAGAAAAGAATGGCGGTTGAGAACGAGAAAGGAAATACGTGCGATTCGCTGTCGGAATAAATCCAAACTTACGAATCATATGCGCATAATTTTTCATCATTCCTTCGATCGTACCCCAGCGCTTGTCGGCAGCAAGGCCGAGCATGATGAAATAGCTATCCCAGTAGAACTGCTCGCTGAATCGCCCGCCAGGCACGACATAAGGGTTTGGTAGCGCTATAAGCGACCCACGATCACGTCGACTCTTACGCTCAAGCACGCTCCATAGTTCTTCGATATGCTCGCGTGCCGTATGATCAGAATTGCTATAATACTCACTCGGCTTATGCTCGAACGAATAAAAATGACGATTCACAAACTCACGGAGATCAAAGTTTGGATCCTTTTTCTCAACCGCATATTCTTTCTTGATTTGCTGGCTACGCTTGCGAGGAATCAACTGCATAAATGTCATGCCGTCATCATACACGCGACTTTTTTGTACATCAGCGAATAATTCACCCAATGCCTCGTCGGGACTTTTTTGGGCGCGCAATAAAGTGCCCGTCGTTGCAACGAGGGCTGACTTTATTTTTTCGTCACTCGGAAGTGTTAACTTTATTTTTCGCGCCATTACTTCATTTAGTATAGTGGCTATGGTTGGCCGGTGCAATGATGAAGATTTAAATATTATAAATACTTATTGACATTTTATTAAGCTTATGCTATTATAAGAATATGTGATTGCAAACACAAACAAACATCACAATTAAAAAGAAAAGAGGAAGATGCAACGAAAACGGATTATAGTCCGATTCGAATAGCGTGGTAAGTAAAGAAATAGCCGACTCATACGAGTCGGCTATTTTGATATTACTTATACTTCGATATTTCAAAGTCTGGGTCAACGCTCCATTTATACACGAGCTGCTCTGGCCGATGCGCACTCTCCTTGAGCGTAGTCGGATCGATGAACTCGACCGCCGTGCAATCGTCTCCGATGCCGTATGTAAGCGGCTCGTCAAATGTTGCCTCAGCGACAATCCAAAATATCCAGTCCTGCTCAATCGGGCGATAATAGGTGTCCGTCCCGATGAGTTTTATCGTCGGAGTCTGCGTTATCTTAGTTTCCTCGAATAGTTCGCGCATTATCGCCTTGTCAAGAACCTCACCGTGGTCGACTCCACCACCAGGTAATGTCCAGGCGTCCACATTCTCTTTGACAGCCAACACTTTGTCGCCGTCACGAATAATGATTTTTACCGAAACACGGTAAAATGCCTCGGGGTATACACTTATTGGTTGTATCATTTTTTCTCCTTCTCCAAATAACCCCATCCCGAGATTATTTGGAGAATTTTTTATAAGAAACGTCTACTTCTTTGCGCGCTTACGCTGGTTTGGATCAAGGAATCGTTTCCGAATACGGATTGATTTTGGCGTTACTTCAAGAAGCTCATCATCTTCGATGAAATCGATAGACTGCTCAAGACTAAGGTCAGTAAATGGCGTCAACTGGATCGTACCGTCACTTGAAGACGTACGCATATTCGTTAGCTGCTTACCACGGCAAACGTTGACGTCAAGATCACCCTGACGATTGTAAACACCGACAACCATACCTTGGTAGACTGTCGTTCCTGGGCCAACATAGAGCTCACCACGCGCACTTGCAAGATCAAGTGCATATGCAGTCGTCGAACCTGCTTCCGTTGCAACAAGCGCACCATTGCGAGTTTGCTGCAAACGAGGACCAACTGGCTGATAGCCATGAGGAAGACTGTTAATGATAACCGTTCCCTTTGTTGCTGTAAGGAGGATGTTTCGAAGACCAATCATCGCACGAGTTGGCAAGATATATGTCGTTCGCGTCGTACCGCTACTTGTCTGCTCCTGCTTCGTCAGTGCAGCCCGGCGTGTACCAAGCTCTTGGCTGACAGCACCGAGGAATTCTCCTGATACTTCAATCAATAGTTCTTCGACAGGCTCTTTGACTTCACCATCTTCTTCGATAGTGACAACTTGCGGACGGCCTACTTCAAACTCAAAGCCTTCACGACGAAGAGTCTCAATAAGGACAGAAAGGTGGAGCTCACCACGTCCCGAAACAGTAAATCCGATACCATCATCTTCAACGCGAAGTGATACGTTAGTTTCAAGCTCTTTCTTAAGACGATCGCCAATTTGGCGTGATGTATTAAACTCAGCCTCTTTACCTTTTAGTGGGCTCGTATTTGGACCCAGGTACATGCTAAGCGTTGGCGCTTCGACATCGATAACAGGAAGCGCATCTGGATGCTCTCTGTCGGCGAGTGTTTCACCAATATGTGCATCGCTGACGCCTGTAAGCGCAACAATATCACCTGCACCAGCTTCGTCGATCTCTTCGCGGTTAAGTCCACGGTAGCCAAAGACCTTGTCGATCTTGCCGTTGACGAGCGTGCCGTCACGTTTGATAAGCACGACTGGCTGCGCTTTTTTGACAAAACCTCGCGTAATACGACCAATCGCGTACTTACCAAGGAAGTTATCGTACTGAAGTGACGTAACAAGAAGCTGAAACGGCTTGTCACTTTCGACTGTTGGTGCAGGAATGTCATTGATGATTGCATCAAAGATTGGCGTGAGGTCAGTTGCCTCTTCGGCGTTGTCTGGGAGACTTGTCCATGCTTTACCTTCGCGGCCAATCGCGTAGTACACAGGGTAATGAAGCTGGCTATCGTCGACAGCGAGTTCCAAAAAGAGATCAGAGACTTCATCAATTACCTCGTCAATGCGACGTGAAGGCTTGTCGATTTTGTTGATAACAACAACTGGCTTAAGGCCAAGTTCGAGTGCTTTTGAAAGTACGAACTTAGTCTGTGGCATTGGACCTTCCTGAGCGTCAACGACAAGAAGGACACCGTCGGCCATGTTGAGAGTACGCTCAACTTCACCGCTAAAGTCGGCGTGACCTGGTGTGTCGATAATGTTGATTTTGTAGTCACCGTGATAGATTGATGTCTGCTTTGCAGTAATCGTGATACCACGTTCGTGTTCCTGATCGCCACTATCCATGATGAGTGACTGCTCCATTTCCGCTTGATTTGAGCGGAATGTGTTTGATTGCTTAAGCAATCCATCAACCATTGTTGTCTTTCCATGGTCAACGTGCGCAATAATCGCAATGTTCCTGATGAATTTAGGGTCTTTCATAAAAATATGCCCAGATTTGACGGGCTTCCTTTAATAGTACTTTAACAGATATGAGCGATCTCTACAAGCATGATATTGACAGAACACATCGATATAGTATGATATAGAAACCATCGCGATATTCACAGTACGATCACGAAGGAGTTCATTCATGCACTACATCGTCATAATCGCTAGCGAAGATGTGGAGCTTCTCACGAAACTCACCTCTGCCGTCAAAGCAGGACTAGAGTCCGTAGAGGTTATTGGCGCGACCGGGCTCGAAGAGGCTCTGCGTCGTTACAAAGACCTCATCTCTCGCAATCTTCAGCCAAGTTCAGTCGTCATCGATAGTCAATTGGAGGATAGCGGGTTCCTCTACTCAGCACTACTCGATGATCGAGTGGAAGGGTTGTACGGTGGCTCTATCGTCTCATGCAACAGCTACCCCGAGTGGGTCGACCGTTACATGGACGAGCTTTTCGAAGATGTAGAACTCGACATAAGGTATCCGTGGTTACTGCCGCTTCATATCCGATCCAAAGATATGGCCGACAGTATGGAAAACCTGTAGCCTGTCAAAAGTGCTCGTCAGAATGAACGTTTCGTTCTTCGACTTGAGCCTTTTGATGGGCACTTTTGATATGATGGGCACTTTTCTCAGTTAAACCCAAAGTAAAACGAGATCTTTTCAGATCTCGTTTTACTTTGGTGCGGCGAAGAGGACTTGAACCTCCACGAGCGCAATGCTCACTAGCCCCTCAAGCTAGCGCGTCTACCAATTCCGCCACCGCCGCATATTGAGTTGTAAAATGATAGTTTTTGGTCATATCCAGACCTCACTGTACGCGCTACGCATCTACGATTATTTGCGTTCACGCAGACGCCACCGTTGTGTGTAATGATAGTGTATTGGTAGTATCAAAACTTCGGCAATGCTACGCTTCTATAGTCGTAATCGCGAGTACACCTCTCGTGCACTTTGGATGATTATAGATGAAACGAATTACTTTTTCAATACTATGGAGTCTTGTAAACGTTGCCGGTCTCTGCAGTCCAATATTGGACATCGGCATATCGCTCAGCTGGCGAAATAATTTTCTCGTCATTTGTAATCGAACCGAGTTGTTTATTTTGAGCGTAAATCATCGTTGATTGATACAGTCCAATAGCAGGCACATCTTCAATCCACTGTTTTGCGAACGCTTTATATTTGAGGCTTCGCAGCTCAGCATTCGGTCGGCTACGGCCACTCACAAGTGCATCATCACTTGTAATATTGCTATAGTTCGCAAAGTTAAGCAGTCCGCGCGAATGCCAGTAGGCAAAAACATCGGGGTCGCCGCCAATATATAATTCATCGATTAATACATCGTAATTTCGAGGCTGCAATACCGTCTGAGTAAAGCTCTGGTCCACGGCAGTCGGATCGACTACTTGCTTTTCAATCGCAACGCCAATCTTGCGCCATTGCCCAGAAATAAGCTCGAGGGATTTTTCATAATCACTATTTTTTCGAGTTACTACGCGGAGACGAAGTGATTGATCACCTTTCTTACGGACACCATCAGCTCCGGGAATCCAGCCAGCTGCATCGAGAGTCTCTCTGGCTTGGGAAATGTTGTATGCAGGACGACTTGGAATATCACTTCCCGTTAGTTGACCGCTGACGAATGGCAGCTCCAGCTCAGGTGGATTTCCGTAAAGTGATTGGCGAACACTCGCCGTATCGGTCGCAAGCTGCAATGCTTTACGTACTGCAACATCGGCAAGCATCGGTTGTGTCGTATTGATAATTGCATACACGCCACTATTAATAGGCTTACTTCGAACGGTATATCTCGTCGTATCTATGCCGCGTGCAATATCGCTACTAATATCAGCAGCCGAGCCGACCTCACCCGTTCGTAGTGCCGTCCCAATGTCATCCATTTTTCCATAAATATGCAGCTGGAATCGATCAAGCTTTGGTTTGTGGCCATAATAATTTTGGTTTGCCGCTAGGTGAATTACTTTGCGTTTATCGACATCGTTAATTGCCTGCGAGAGACGGAATTGGAACGGACCGCTGCCGACAGGAGAGGTACTAAACGAATTTTGTCGCAAAAGTCGTGGCTCAATCTCCTTGAGCACATGTTCGGGTAAAACAGAAAAAGTTAATGCCTGAGGGAACGCTGCATACGCAGCAGGAAGTGTAAATTTAACGCTAAAATCACTCGCCGCTTCCGCCTCGATATCTTTCCAGCTTGCATTCATAACAGATCGCACAGCGGAATTTTTCATAAGCCCAACAGTAAACACAACATCTTTTGCCGTGACAGGTCTGCCATCATGCCACCTTGCGTTTGGCTTCATAGTAATCGTGTAGACCTTGTTTGATTCATCTATTTGCATTGACCTCGCGAGATCAGCGCTCAAATGTCCGGTCGTATCGTAGTTATAGAGCGACGAAAACACTAATCGACTCGCTGCAAGCTCAGCGTCACTTGTCGCATAGAGAGGATTGAGCGTTTCGATCGGCCCTTGCATAGCCTCAGCATACGTACCACCGCTCACAGGCGCCATCTGCAGGTAACTACGCTGAAACCAAAGCATCTGAACACCGACAATCACTATCAACAATGCGACACCGATCATCCATGTAAGAATTCGACGTCGAACACCACGAACATTGTCCCATCGCTTCACCAAAAAACGATGTGCGTGCCGAAGCGTTGCACCTTCAGCTTTTTTGGCCGACTTCGTGATAATACGTCGCCGAGCTTTCATAGCTTGAAGACGTCTCCACGATGGTTGTTTGTCAGGCATGTATTAGGTCCACACCCTTATGCAGGTAAGAGTAGTCCTGTCAAAATAGATAATACGAAAATGACTGCAAGAACAATAGTTGCTTCAAATAAGTTTTTATCGAGGCCACGCCGTGTCGTAAATAACTCGCCTGAGCTACCGAATCCAGCACCAAGACTTGCTCCACGCTGCTGCAGCAATATACACGTAACCATGAGTACGGCTGAACCGACTGTTAGAATTTGTAGAATTACATTGATTGTCATACTCTCTCCTGATTTTTGCGTCCATAACTAAGTTCAAGAACGCTACTTACTATATAGTTTACCAGACTAAGGATGATTCCGGTAAGTATTGAATTGAAAAATGACATTTGAAGGCCAGGTGTCAGCACAAGTGAGATATATACCATAAGTCCATTGACGACCAAAATAAAGAGCCCTAGCGTTACGAGAATTGCAGGCAATGAGAGAATAATGATGATCGGACGTAGGATACTATTGATTACTGAGAAGATAAGTCCAGCTAAAAGAAATACCATAAATCCAGCATCAACCTGCGCATCACTATACCCCGTACCGAGGAGACGTACTGCGATCCAGAGACCAAACGAGTTGAGGAGCCATCGCACCAAAAAGACAGCAAATTGTTGTTTCATTGGTATAAGTATACCACAGCTAGAGAGATGTTGAGAGCTTTGCGCTCATGTTTCGATAGCTTTTATCGGTGATCAGGATGTCGTCTTCGATTCGGACGCCAATGCCTTCTTCGGGTATATATATTCCCGGCTCAACTGTCAAAACCATTCCAGGCTGAATATATTTTGGACGACCAAGAGCATCATGAACATCGATACCAAGACCATGGCTAATCGCATGAGGGAAATACGTGCGGTACGCCTCATCATGCTCATCGCGTATAAGTTTTAGATTTATAAGTGCTCGTTTCATAATCGTATCAACTTCACGGTGATACTCTTCGATGCCAAGTCCCGGTTCGAGTACTCTAATAATTTCCTGCTGAGCGGCTTCAACTTCATGGTGTACAGCCTGTTGCCGTTTCGTCGGCTTTCCGACGGCATATGTTCGCGTGATATCGGCAGCGTACCCATTCGCCCGCGCACCTATGTCAAGGAGAAGGAGCGACCCTTTCTTTAATGCGTCACTATTTGCGCCGTAATGCAAGGTGCATGCATTGTATCCAGCAGCAACAATCGGATCATATGCATGCCCTAGTGCGCCGTTACTTCTAAAATAATGGGTAAAATCAGCTTCTACTTGATACTCGTATCTGTAGGTTGCCATCTTTGACTTTACAGACTCGAAGCTTTTCAGTGTCAAGTCAATCACATCTTGCATACTGTCAATTTCTTCAGGGCGCTTTATCGCACGAATCTCGGCAAGTTTAGGTCGAAAATCCTGTACTTTGGTAAATATTCGCGACAATTGCTCGCGCATTTCACGAGCCGCCGGGTTGAGCGTGAATCCAAAGTGATCATGGTATGCCGGAGGATCAACTGTATACACAAATTGATGTGAACGCGCGGCTTGGCGTAGCAGCGAGACACCCTTAGAGCGATCAATAATCTCGTGAATACCACTGATCTCCTTTGCTCGATCCTTAGAAAGACTGCCATCAAATAGCGCATGTACTTCATCGACATCCGGAGAAACGAGCCAAGATTTTGCCCGCTTACCGTCGATAATTACCCACCAGTCAGGATGAGTAATTCCCGTAAGATACCAAAAGTTCGCTTCTTGTTCAAACTGAAATGCGGCGTCATTACCGCGCTGCATTTGTGTATATGCAGGAACGACAAGAAGGCTACCTTCCAACTTTTGAAACGTAGCCTCACGACTCTGTTCAAAAAATGACGCGTCAAGAGATTTCATCTATTACTAGCCTATCATAAAATCTTAGAGATACGGCTGGATAAGTGTCGCTTTTGTCTCACCAATTACACGGTTCAGTTCTTCACGACTCGCCGACTTAACTCCCCGTAAACTTCCAAATGTCTTGATGAGTTTTTTGCGTGTCGCAGGACCAATTCCTGGAATTTCTTCGAGTACACTCTCTGTCTGTTTCTGCCGCTTTAAGACCGTGTGGTAACTCACGGCAAAACGATGCGATTCGTCGCGGACTCGCTGGAATAGTCGCACAACATCACTATGAGCGTTCGTTGTCGAGCCACCGCGAAGGTTTTTGGAATGAGACGATGCGTTGCGCTGGCCAGGATGAAGATTGATAACATAAAAATCCCCTGTGCTTTCAATAAACACGTCGCTTACCGGCTTTGTAAACACTACCATGCTCGCGACAACATTTGTGCCACCCATATGGCTGATATCGTACCCTTCGATTCGTACGGGCAGCTTTGGAAGTCCGAGTAGTTCAGCTAAATCACTCAGCGCCTTGTCTTTACTAATATCAAGGAATTCTCGGTCACCAAACATGATTCGTCGCTGCAACTCAGTAAGGTCGCGGAGTTTGTTGCGTAATTGTGCTGCTCGCTCAAAATCATGCAATCCTGCCGCCGTTTTCATATCTCGCTCAATCTCTTTAGCAAGCGTCTTACGACCTCCTTCGAAGTAACGCACCAGTTTACGAAGCGTCGCGTGGTACTCTTCACTCGTTGTCCCCTGACGAGGACTGAGTCCAATGTGAGTATCGAGGTCAGGTCGAGCTCCGGGCTTCGGCGGCTTAGTGTAATAAGGGAAAATCTTCCTTAAATAACGAAGTGCCTTTTTAACAGCGAATCCATTGTAGTACGGCCCGTAATAATCAGCGCCATCATCCGCAGGGTTTCGTGTAAAGCACAAATACGGCCACTCATTTTTCATATCGATACGTACAAATATTTGTGACTTATCGTCTCGAAGCAAAATATTGAAACGCGGCATGTAGCGTTTGACCATTTCACTCTCAAGAAATAGTGCATCGATTTCGCTTTCTGTCTCAGTCCAATCGGTATCGTAAATTTCTGCGACAAGTGCCCGTGTTTTGACATCCATATCTTTAGATGATTGAAAGTATTGTCGAACTCGATTCTTGAGCACCGCTGCCTTACCAACATAAATAATCTCGCCACTCTCAGACTTATGAAAATACACCCCGGGACTACGAGGTAAAGTCTTTAGTTTCGCTTCGAGTGCTTTATTCATCTCTATAAGTATAGCAATCTTATTTACCCGCTGCGAGCGGCACTAAGCTGGCGTCAACTTGCTGAGTATCCGGCCGTATCTTCACAAGGCTCATATCCTTCGTATCGTGTCCTTTTCGTCCATCTCTTTCGAACTCAGGAAGCACACAGTCTCTAAATGTCTCAGCAAACTCATCGGGTCGCTGACCTGGACTATCGTGACCGATATTTGCGACTTCACATCGCGTAAGTATAAACCCATTAGCATCATAGATAGCCTTCATGTCTCGATAGGCAATCGTTTCATCGACGACAGTATCAAGCATTGGATTCTCTGGCTGCAGATAGATGCCCGAAAACGATCCATTCTCATCGAAGCTTTTAATATCACGAATTGGCTGAGCCGCGCCAGATCCTAAAGCGCCGCAGAATTGATCGCGTAAAATATTGGTACTGACACTCGATCCCCGAATTTTATCGTCGTAGACTTCTTCCGCGGCGCCTACAAAACCCTGGAGATCGAAATCAAGATCATACCCTGTATATTGATCATATCTTGCTATCATCTCGCCCGTAAACCGAGCAGTCTTTAGTCTCGCAAGCGCAGGGACGCTCGCAAGTAATCTACAGACAGCCCCGCCAAATTCTTTTGCACCACTACGGACAGAATCAACACCTTCAGGTGACTGCATCATAATATTTTTTATCACCTTTGGCACTTTCGGATCATTCTGAGCCATCTCTTTGAGTTTTGCAATGAACTGTGTAGAGATAAGTCCACCAATACTATGACCGATAACGACAACATTTTCGATACCGCGCTCGGCCGCATATTCTACAAACTCTTCAGCCATCACGCCATAGTCAATCCCAGCTTGATCATATTCCATCGCAGCGACGCTCGAGATATCACGTAGTACTTCGAGGTGCTGCATCATGTTCTCTGCGCTTCCGACACCAAATCCGGCAAATCCTATACTGACGGTGTCCCTATTCTTTTCATCGTATGCGTCGTAAATACTGAGTATTTCTGGATGCGTATTTTCAAGTAATTGCGTTTGCGGTACGTAGTCGCGCTCGATGATTTGACCTGCACCGATGCCAAGTGACATCGACAGACCTATCGCACCTATCGCAGTGAATCGACGTGTTCGTGCAAATTTCCCTTCGTAACTATGGAGTATGCGGGTTAAGGCGAGTGTCTCGCGTCGATACGCAGGGTTATAGTCATTACCGTGTTCCCATTCAGGATAGTTCTGGCTGACAGCAACTTGCTCTTTGGACGACATTTGAAGTAATTATATCACTTTGCTTAAGGAACTCACTATTGGCAATGTTACTTCTTTGGAACTTTTATGACAAATACTGCCACAAACAACGCCGCGATCATAAGAATCGTCGATGTCATA
>JACQGD010000092.1 GCA_016199685.1 Candidatus Saccharimonadota bacterium | reverse complement strand
TGTGAATTCGCCAGGAAGGAAAATCCCGCAAACTTTCATTTGCGGGATCGTTACTATTCTTGTTCGACGTCGAGTTTTTTCTTTTCGAGGAGTGCCTGGGCGACTTTTTTGGCTTCAGCTTCAGCTTTTGACTTCTTTGTTACAGGAGACTTTCCTTCGGCAATACGTGCTTTGTTGCTCTTGACCTGCTTTTCGTCAATGAAGCTAAACTTGATTGGAGTTCCGGCGTAGTTGTAGGTTTCTCGGAGAAGACGCTCGAGGTAGCGTTTATATGACCAGTGAACAAATTTTAGGTTCGATCCGTGGATGACAAACCAGGGTGGTGTTGTGTCTGTTTGAACCATATAACGAAGTTTTGGATGGGTATTCTTAAGGCCTGCAGGCGGATGCTTTTGAATTGCTTTTTGAAGAAGGTCGTTCAATACTCGAGTCTTCGTCGTTTGCTTACGACGTGCATCGATATCGAGCGCAAGGTCGAAAAGTTTTGTGACGTTTTGACCGGTGACAGATGAGGTAAAGATAAGCGGCGCCCATGGAGTAAAGTTAAATGTGTTCGAGATTTTTGGTGCAAGTGAATCGCGAGTATATGCGTCTTTGCCCTCAACACTGTCCCATTTGCTTATGACAATTGCCATGCCCTTGCCGGCTTCGTTGATGATACCTGCGAGGCGTTGGTCAAGCTGCGTGTTAAGCTCGTTGACATCCATCAGAAGGAAACAGACATCAGCTTCTTCGATAGCTTGGAGAGTGCGCAATACGCTAAATTTCTCGATACCCACTTCTTGTTTGCCAGGCTTGCGCATGCCGGCTGTGTCGAGGAGTTCGATATTTTGACCACCGTAGCGAATTGCAATTCGGTTGACATCGCGAGTCGTACCAGCGATGTTTGCAACGATCGCCTGCTGCTTACCTGCAAGTGTATTAAAAAGATATGATTTACCGACATTTGGTCGGCCGATAAGTGCAATGCGAAGTACATCGTCGGCGATTTCTTCGCTTTTTGCAGGAATGTGTTCGACGATCTCATCGAGGACATCGACGATACCACTTTTATGCTCAGCTGATGTACGGATAATCGTCTTGATACCAAGGCGCTTAAACTCATCGTCTGGAAGGCTATCTTTAAGGTCGGCTTTATTCGTGACAAGGATGACAGGTTTTTTCGAGCGAAGTGCTTTTTTAGCAACGAAGCGATCTTGGTCACTCACATACTGTGAGCTGTCAACGACGACGACAATAACGTCGGCTGCATCGGCTGCCTCGGTAATCTGCTCCTGAATAGATGCTTCAAACTCATCGTTTGGGTCTTTGAGACCAGCTGTATCAACGAGCCAAAACTGGTGAAAATTATGATCAACTCGTCCGAGAACGTTATCTCGAGTTGTTCCTGCTTCGCGGGCGACGATCGCCTGCTGTGCACGAACCATACGGTTAAAGAGCGAACTCTTGCCGACGTTCGCTTGTCCAATGATTGCTACTGTTGGTAATTTGCTAGCCATAAACTTTTATTGATTATAACAGAGATGCGGTATATTGACAAGTAGATAATTATTTGGTATAGTTTTAGCTAATTGCACCTACCACATTCGAGGAATGGAGTCGTTCATGGAGCACGAAGCTCTTGGAATAAAGACAAGCCAAGGTATTTTGCTCACCGAGCGTTTTTTGAGTCAAACGATGATTCGACTGCACGGTGATCGTTACCTCCGCTACCACCGCCACGCAAATGGTGGAGGATGGGTTGCGTTTAATTCGCTCGTTCCACTCGACCTTCATCTTCCAGTTGACGTCACTGTCGGACCCTGCACGCGGCTGCTAGACGACCTGAATATCATCGGTCTGACCTGGATTGAAGGTTCGACCAAGAACCGTGTTCAGGTGAGTCGTGTGATGACAGAGCAGGATCAAAGCGAGCTCGAGCAGCAATACGACGATGTCCAGAACTGGCTCCAGGCTGAGCAATACTGGGAGTTACGGTTTGCTCGTCAGATTTACTGGCGATGGAGGTTGGCTTACCGGTATGCCGACTTTCAGAATAGATTGTTTGCAACCGCTCGACTCCAAGCTCAGTACGACACGCTCTACCGTGAGCGACTCCAGTTACTAGGAATGATGTAGATGTAAAGAGTCCTTGATTGAATATTAATTTATTCAATCAAGGACTCGTTTACTTTTTTGTGACTATTTCGATGGCACCAGTTTCTAGATCGCCTAATTGGTAAGGTCCAAAATTCGTTCGATGAAGCGATGCAACTTCGTAACCAAGACTATTGAAGGTACGGCGGATTTGTCGATTACGGCCTTCATGCATGGTGACAGTCCAAGATGTGCGTTCTTCTTCTGAACGACGCTCCAACTGGAGTTTGCTGACGCCGTCTTCAAGCGATATTCCGCGGTCGCTTATCATTTGTTGGTGAAGTGGTGCAAGATCTCGATCGAGCACGATTTGATATATTTTTACCTTTGTAAATTTAGGATGGGTCATTTCAAATGCGAAGTCGCCATCGTTCGTCAACAGAATGAGACCACTGCTATCTCTGTCAAGACGGCCAACTGGCTTTAAAGCATGGTATTGCTCCGGGATGCGATCATAAATAGTCGGACTATCGCCCTGTTGCCTGCGAGAACATACGTAATTAACAGGTTTATTGAACGCGATGTATTCAAATTCAGTCGTGCCCTTAACGAGCTCGCCTCGTACTTTGATGGCATCGGATTCTAGGAAGCGCGCTCCAAGTTCGGCAACCGTGTTGTTAATAGTTACCTCACCTCGTGAAATATAATCATCCGCTTCCCTACGTGAAATACCTAGCTGAAGCGCTAGGTATTTATTAAGACGAATTGTTGCGGAGCCCTCAGTCATATGTTACAAGACTAACACATTACGCTTGTGGAGGGAAAGGAGGCTGCTGTGGAGCAGCTGGTACGTTCTCTTGTTGCGCAGTGTTATCTGTTGCTGATGTACTTTGGGGCTGGCTAAAATCAGTAGCTGCGACAGGGCCTGCCGTAGTAGGCGAAGCAAATGGTCCAACTGCAGGTGTGTCGATTGGAGCACCGTCGTCGACTTGGCTCGAAACGATTGGTTCGGTTGGAGCTTGTAACTCTTGCTCAATCTGACTTGCGACACTTGTGCCACCCGTTGGTTCGGTTGGTTGAAGCGGATTTATTACTCGTTCGCCAAGTGTTGCAGGACGAGGAGATGAGAATGGTGCAGTTGGCTGCGGAAGGCTTGTTTGTGGCGCAACTTCTGGAGTAGAGAGTTCAGCAACTGTTTGAGCTGATGCTTCTGGTGCTGCTGCATACTGTGTTGGTGCCTGCTCTTGTACGGGAGCAGGAGCTGCGACTGGTGAGGGCTGAGGTGCAATAGACACTGGCTGAGCTTGAGGTGCTGGTGCTGCTGGTGCGGCTACACCACTATCACCAAGTACTTCATGTACTGTACGCACTACATCTTCGATGCCAACTTGAGATTTGACAAGGTATCTGTCTGCTCCGAGCTGTTCGCCACGTGCACGCTGGTCGTCACTTGAGAGAGCGGTCATCATGATTACTTTGATATCACGAGTCTCCGTGGTACTTCGAAGAATATCGAGCATGTCAAAACCACTAATTTTTGGCATCATTACGTCACTAACGATAAGTCCTGGCTTTTCTTTGATTGCCATTGCAAGTGCTTCTTCACCGTCGCCTGCTGAAACGATATCGTATCCTTCAGCGAGCAGACGCACACCATAAATTTCCCTGAGGCTTTTGTCGTCTTCTACTAGTAGTATCTTTGTCATATTAATCCTTATTTTACTAAACACTAAACTAAATTGCTATAGTACTTGTGGTTTTTATTGAATTGGTGTTTGAGGTGGTCGTTGTGTAAGAGGTGGGGCTTGGGCGGGAGCCATTGGTTGGGCCGGAATAGTTGTCAATATTGGCATTGCAACAGGTGAAATTGTGGCAGGCTGAATAAAAGCTGGTGCTGGTGCTGGTGCTGGTGCTGGTGCTGGTGCTGGTGCTGGTGCTGGTGCTGGTGCTGGTGCTGGTGCTGGTGCTGGTGCTGGTGGCACTTGGCCTTGTATAGGAATAGGAGTGACAGCCGGCGCAGGCTGAGGTGCGATAGGTATTGGCTGAGCTTGCACTTGTGGGAGGGCCGGCATTGGGATTGTCTGAGGCTGCACTGCTGTCGACTGGGATGGAGTGATTGTTTGTGGTTGAGGTGGCATCTGAACAGACATGCTTTGTTGAGG
>JACQGD010000078.1 GCA_016199685.1 Candidatus Saccharimonadota bacterium | reverse complement strand
AGCGGGTATAAGTTGGTAATAAAAATATCCTCTCATACGAGAGGATATTTTTATTGGTTGACTCCAAGCTTATTTAGCTGGAGTAAGAATGCCTTTTTTCTTTAGCGTACGAATTGCCTGTGTGCTTAGGGTCATCGTGATTTTCTGGCCATCAACTACAAAAGTTTTCTTCTGTAGGTTTGGCTTGAAGACTCGCTTAGTGCGACGCAAAGAGAAGCTGACATTGTTGCCAAACTGTTTTCCTTTACCGGTGAGTTCACATCGTGCTGCCATAATTAGTAGTTCCACTTATTTTTTACAATCTGTACCAGTATAGACCTTTTCGTAATTTTCGTCAAGTTATAGCCTGAGGTGAAGCTGACTTTACTAGATATGCGATAGCTGTTTGATTATGCTTGGTGTATAGCAAGAACTAGATGATAATAAGAGGTACTATATGAGTTATGAACCAGAGGCGCATAAAATTCAGGTTGCAATCCTAAGAAAACTGCTCTTTGTGGAGTCTGCAGGGTTTGCAGAATTACAAAAAGAGGCTGACGTAAGTAGTGATCATTTTAATTTTCATATTAAGAGGTTGATTGAGGAAGGGTACGTAGAAAAGCGAGATGCCAGCTATGCGCTTTCAAGAAAAGGTAAAGAGTATGCTAATCGTATGGATACCGACGAAAATGAAATTGAGAAACAGCCAAAAATATCGATAGCCATTACGCTTGAACGTAAGGGGGTCAATGGTGAGCGTGAATTTCTATTCCAGCAGCGAAAGAAAAACCCATATTATGATTTCTGGGGAAGGGTTGGTGGAAAAATGCGATGGGGTGAGACCGTCCTAGAGGCAGGAAAGAGAGAACTCTTAGAGGAGACGGGGCTCCAGGCGGAGTTAGTGTACAAATTACTCTACCATAAGCGTGATTTTGATAAGAAGACTGGTAAGCTTCTCGAGGATAAGATATTTTTATGCCTCTACGCTGATTCGTATAATGGTAAGCTCATAGAGTCATTTGAGGGAGGATGCAATAAATGGATGACTCACGAGGAATTCCAAACGTATGAAAAGCGCTTCAAGAGTGTCGATGACTTTAGGGATCTCATGGATGAGGGTGTCACCTTTGCTGAGCGTGAGTTCTACTACGATGAATCTGAATACTAAGGCAGGATTGTGGTCGATACTGTATAATCATTAGTAATGAATGAAGCAATTATTCTCAATATTCTTATTGCCCTTGGGGTGATTCTCTTTTCGATGACGCTTCATGAGGCAATGCACGGGTTTGTTGCAAACTGGCTTGGCGATGACACGGCGAAGTTACAGGGGAGGTTAACGCTTAACCCGATAAAGCATATCGATTTATTTCTGACGATTCTTCTTCCGATCGGGCTTGCGATAGCGGGTCTTCCTATATTTGGAGGTGCAAAGCCGGTACCCTTTAACCCTGAACGAGTGCGATATGATGAATGGGGTGCTGCGCTTGTGGCAATTGCAGGTCCACTGACGAACTTTATCTTAGCGTTTATATTCTTTGGAGTATATGCGTTTGCCCAGCCGGCCTCAGGTACAATTAGTGCGCAGATCTTGTTGACTGCAGTGTCAGTTAACCTAGGCTTCTTCATCTTTAATATGATTCCCGTTCCTCCGCTCGATGGTTCACGAGTATTGTATGCGCTTGCCCCCGACTTTGTGCGCCGTGGTATGGAGTTTATAGAGCAATACGGTATCTTCGTAGTATTTATTATCGTCGTGTTCGCGAGTGCTTTT
>JACQGD010000090.1 GCA_016199685.1 Candidatus Saccharimonadota bacterium | reverse complement strand
ACGCCATCAATATACACAACATAATACTCAAAATACGTAATTAAGTTCACGTTTCTTAAGAAATCATGTGATATATTTGACAATACATAGTTTTCCACATGTTGTATAGTTTTATTTGCTTTTCTCTCTTTTTATTACCTACTTCCCTTTTACTTCTCTTTTCACGTTATTTGCTTTTTTATCTATTTGATATTTTAATATAGTTTTTATATTCCTATATCAATTCAATAATTTTAGAACAAAAATAGAACATTAGAGAAGAAGAGAGGATTACCCTTTTCTTTTACTTTTGTTTGTAGAAGGCCTTGGCAGGTACACGAACATCGACATACTCTATCGCGACCTTATTGGCATCGAAGTACGTAATAACTCGTTTCATATCTTCTATCTGCTCCCCTACCGATCGGTCAAGGGAAAGCTTAATCGGATAGTCATGATCTTTTACTCGAAGTTCAACCTGTCGAGTTGTATTAACCGGTATAATAGCCTGCTCTACTACTATGCCTGATTTCTCGGCAAGGGAAACAGCACGACCGACAAAATTAAGGAATCGACTACTTGCGATAGCAGTGCCGGACGTCTGCTCGACACCACTTTGATCAACAATACGAACGGATGGGATGTCATAGTAGTTCGTTTGAAACGGTACGCCATTTGCGTCTACATAATACTGTGAAGTACCAATCATCCAACTTACAAGTGGCTTACGTATAGTAACGTCGAATGTACTCGCACCGAATCCAGCAGAACCGCGCGGATCGACAGATACAACTTCTGGTAATTGACGCCGGAGATACTCGTTAAGACGAGATTCGTTAAGAACAAATCTGAATCGCTCGACGGGATGCCTCGCAAGATATTCATCAAGAACTTTCTCGTAGCGTTCGTTCTTTAAAGAAATCGAACCGTCCTCGGCAGATGCCACTGGGCGAGCTGTAAATTGATAAAGAATAATTGCGAGAAATAGACACACTCCAAGCGTGATACCAAGTGTTGTGCCGATCTTACGACGCTGCTTCGTCAGGTCATGTGCATGGATGCGAGGTGATTTAAGATCCGCCTGTTGTTCATTTGCGCTACTTACACGCGACGACAAGCTTCCAGTGAGTGTTCGATTGCGCCGAAATGTTGCATTCCCAGCATCAGTCGCAGCTGCTTGACGATTTGCAGCCTCACGACGTGCATCACCAGCCTGAGGAGCTTGGCGCCTGCGGGGTGCGTCGGCAGATTTTTTGCGCGAGAGTAATGACATAGTACTTATGATTGTAGCAGATTGCTACTACTTTTTGGCTGCTTTCAGGATGATTTTCGCCATGTCACGAGCTGCGTTTGGCTTAGCAAACTGCCGAATATTTTTCGATAGACGCGATTGTAATTCGGAAGAGTCTAACACCTTCATTACAGCCTCCAGAAGTGTTGATTTTCCTTCTTGAGAAAACGAGTGCTCGTCGAGCATGACAACAGCGTTCTGCTCGCTGTAATGAGTTGCGTGCTTTATTTGCCACTCTAAGCGCATGCTCGGCACGAGTACAGTCGGTCGCGCAAGTGCAGCGAGCTCAAGTAAGGTGGTCGCACCCGCTCGCGATACAACGACATCGGCAGCAGCCAACATCTCTACCATCACCTCACTAGGTACAAACGCATGAAGTTGGAAATGTGCGTCAGTATGCGTCGTTAGTGCGCGAAGTTCGTCGTACTGTTCCGTACCCGATATCAAAATCACCGATGCTCGTGCGATTAATTCATGGAGATGCAATGCAACTTCATCGTTAAGTGCTTTTGCCCCTAACCCACCCCCGGTTATGACAACCAAAGGTCGATCAGAAGCGATAGCTAGTGTCTTCTTAATTTCCGCTCTTTCACTATCTGAGTAGTGATGAAACGCTCGATTAATAGGAATTCCCACATACGATGACTTACTGACAGGATACTTGTAATATTCAAGAGGCGCACCTGTTGCAATGTAGGTAGCAGATCGTGCAAGAAGACGATTAGTCAGCCCAGCTTGCACATCGCTGTCGTGAATGACAAGTGGAATTCGGAGCAGCTTCGCCGCCCAGCCTACGGGCAAGCAAACATACCCCCCTTTTGTGAATACAACGTCCGGGCGCCATAGCATTAGGCGTACAGTACTCTGCACTACCCCGCCCATAACAAGAAAAACATCGCGTATATTTGGCCAAAAGACAGAGGGAATTGTGATGTGTTGTAAAAATGTCAAATGATGATAGCGTCGAAGCTTACCTGCAATTGTTGTTGTTATCTTGATGGAAGGGTCAAATCCATCCATGATCGTTTTCGCCTGCGGGGCAAACTTACGGTCGCACCAGAATTGAACTTCAGCTGCTGGATGAGTGGTTTTTAGCTCACGCAGGACGGCGACGACCGGTGTGACGTGTCCGCCCGACCCCCCGCCGACTGCTAGTATTAAAAGTTTCTTCATATCTATTACTCTCAAGTTTACTACCAAATGCCGTATAACGCGACAGCTGAAATGCCAGACCGAGCGCAGCTGCAATGAATATCATACTCGTACCACCAAAGCTCAGTAGCGGCAGCGTAATACCCGTCAACGGGAAGATACCAATCATCGCCGCAACATTTAAGATAACGTGCGCCGCCAGCCAGCCAAACACGCCAACCACGAGCAGTTTCAAGCGCATATCGATCAAGTGATCCGCAACTTTCAAGAGCCGCAACAATAATGCCGTGAAGAGAAACAAAATACTAATAAGGCCAACGAACCCAAATGTTTCACCCATGATTGCAAATACAGAATCGTTAATTGCCTCAGGCAAGTATCCCGTCGCTTGCACACTGTTGCCAATGCCGACACCAAACCAACTTCCCGTTCCAATCGCAAGTTTAGCATGCTCAATATGATAATTACTCTGATCGTCTATCTGGCCACTATCTCCACTGAAAAATGTCGTTACGCGATCAATTCGGTGTGGCGCGATTGCAATGAATAGTATGCCAACCGCACCGGCCAATAACAGCAATGTTAGCCCTGTCCGTATACTCGTACCCGCCATAAGTAACATTGAAGCAAGAATCGCAACCAATACAATGCCAGTCCCCATATCTCTTTGAAATCCAATCACAAATACCGTCGCAATAGCCATGATGATTCCAAGTGGAATAAGCGTCTT
>JACQGD010000040.1 GCA_016199685.1 Candidatus Saccharimonadota bacterium | reverse complement strand
TCGCTCAGCTCCAGCTGGTAGCGCCCTTAGCTGGCCACTACAGTTGTCTGGCGGGGCGGGTCCATATGCCTTTAATATTGACTGGGGTGATGGCTCAAAGCCAGAGCTTAAGAGTCAAGCGCTCGCAGGAGTCGTGAATATATCGCACGTCTACAAGAAAGCCGGTATTTACCAGGTGAATGTCACTGTCACAGACGTAAACGGCGTCTCGGCATTCCTACAACTCATTGCAGTATCGAGTGGACAAGTAGATGAATCAGCTGCAGCTGCTGCAACGAACGATGAAAATACAAAGACAACGGTTAAAAAAGAGATCCTCTGGATGCCTGCTGCAGCCTCGCTTGCGTTACTGCTCCCGACATTTTGGCTAGGGCGACAAAGTCAAATCGTCTCACTCCGCAATAAAATGCTCAAAGAGCGCGATAGCTACGAACAAAAGTAGTGCCCTTGTTGGAAGTGTTGTGGAAAAATACAAAAAGTCCTTGACAAACATAAGTACTATCATGTTAAACTAGACTCGTTACTAAACAAAACAAATAACTAAGAAGAGGGTGTGAGGGGAAAATTATATGAATTCCTTTAGAATATTAGACCGTCGATGGGTTTCTGTAGCTGCTGTGTTTGCACTACTAATCGCATCGATTATACCAGCATTGGCTTTTGCTGCGCAGGTAACAGAGCGATCAATCGCGTTGAGTAATTCATCGGCAGATATGGACAATGTTACGTATCAGGTGAACTTTACGGCACCAGCTGCAGCAGGCGCATTTGTCGTAGAATTTTGTAGCAATAGCCCATTAATCGGTTCAAGCTGTACGGCGCCTGCTGGTATGCTTACTACTGCCGCTGCTTCAGTAAGCTCAGGTATCACTGCGGTTGATGGAACAGACGCCGCTAATAAGATTCTTGTGACGACAGCGATTACTGCCGGAGAAGCTGTGACTGCAGATATTACAGGTATTAATAACCCAACAGCAGCTGGCCCATTGTATGCGCGCATTGTAACATATACGACTGCTACGGCGGCCGGCGACTATCCAACAAACTTGGCTGACAACGCTGTTGTCCGCGATCAAGGTGGTGTAGCAATTTCTATTACTCCTACAGTCGGTGTGTCTGGTGCGGTACAAGAGAGTCTGTCTTTCTGTGTTGCCAAGAACGAGATTGCAAAAAACTGTGACCTCGATGCAAACGATGATGGTACTAATGATAACCCAGCACCAACATTGCGGCTCGGACAAGATGTTGGCGGTACACTAGCACTTGAAGCGGGTGTTGTAAGTGAAGGTACTATCTGGACTCAGCTTTCAACAAACGCTGTAAGCGGCGCGATTGTAAGCTTAAAGAGCGCAACAGCTTGTGGCGGCATGAACCGCCTCAATGTTCCTACGTGCGATATCGCACCCGCGGTAACTGGAGGAGTCACTGCTAATGGTGCGGCTCAATTCGGAGTGAAGACTTCAGCTCCTACAGATGGAACTGGAACAGGTACGGCTAATGGTACCCTGCGAACTATTGGTAGCTACAGCACTTCGGCTTATTACCTAGGTTACACTCAAGGTAGTCTTACTAACGGTGTGACGAGTACTTACGGTGATCAATTCATCGACTCCGACGGAGCTCCTGTTAACAATAAGAATATGCAGCTAACTTTTGCAGCAACTGTCACTAACCAGACACCTGCAGGTTTGTACTCAACTGATCTCAGTATGATTGCAACTGGCAAATTCTAGTTACATAAAACGTTCCACTCACAACACCTCCATCTCGGGGGTGTTGTTGTTTTATGCAAAGATTTTGTAATCATAAGCACATCTGTTAGAATGATAAGTAACTACGTAAATGGGAAACAAAACGAGATGGTGAAAATAGGGATCCGAACGAACATACGTGCTGCAATAATTGCAGTTATTGCACTTTCAGTGCTAGTAACTCCGCAAGTGTTTGCACAGGCGAATAAAAGCAATACGAGCGTCAACAATTCAACAAGTGTTTTGAAGGTATCGCCTGTACGTACTGACGTGCAAATTCAGCCAGGTGAGACGAAGACGGTCCGAACAGTCGTGACGAATCTCACAGGTTCAGCTATCACAGTTCGTCCTATCGAGAACGACTTCGTCGCTGGTGACGAAAAAGGAACTCCAGCGCTTATTCTTGATGCAGATAAGTTTGCGCCAACACATAGCCTCAAGAAGTTCATGAAACCACTTGGAGATGTAACGATTCCTGCAGGCAAAGCACAGGCTGTTGAAGTTACAATCGCCGTACCTGCTGGCACGCAAGCTGGCGGCTACTTCGGTGCAGTTCGCTTCGCACCGACTGATCCCAACGGCGGCGGTCAGGTCAACTTGAATGCAAGCGTCGCCTCACTCATCCTCATGACTGTACCAGGCGAGACAGTCGAGAAGATTGATCTCACTGACTTCAATATCCAACAAGACGGTACTTCTGGAACATTCTTCCAGAAGTCAGAAAACCTTAGCGCGACTGTTCGCTTCCAAAACAAGGGTAACTTGCAGGCTGGACCATTTGGTAAAGTCTCTGTCAAAAATGGTGACAAAGTACTATACGAAGCAGACTTCAACAACAAAGACCCTCGTGACATGATCCTTCCAGACAGCGCTCGGCGTTGGGACATTCCACTCGACAAAATTAGCGGATTTGGTAACTACACGGTCAGTGCAACATTTACCTATGGTACTAAAAACCAAACTATCGAAGTGTCTCGATCATTCTGGGTCGTGCCACTCGGTGTCATCATCGCCGTTGTCGTTGCCCTCCTCGTCCTCATTGCCCTCGGTGTCGGTATCTGGCTTTTCCTCCGCAACTACAAAAAGCGCGTTCTTCGTAAGCACACAGAAACGACAAAAACTCCTGCTGTACACTCAGAAACGCATACAAACACCGACGATAAATAAAAATACTCAGTTTTTTAAAACGCCCTCACATACAATGAGGGCGTTTTTCTTTCTGTGAGCTAGTTCACAGCAGGCATGCGTGAACTTTACTACCATTGAATGAGGAGGACTATATATGCAACAAACGTTAGACGGAAAACATCTCGCACTTCTTGCGACAAATGGATTTGAAGATTCAGAGCTCGCAGAGCCACTCGAGGCAGTGCGCGGTGCTGGAGCGAAAGTAACAATTATATCTGATGGCGGCGATGAAATAACGGGCAAAAATGATACGACTATCAGTGTCGATGTGTCGGTTGACGATGTGTCAGCCGATGACTTTGATGGGCTACTGCTACCGGGTGGTGTCGTAAACCCTGACACTTTGCGTATGAACACAACGGCAGTCGCATTTGTCCGTACCTTTTTTGAGCAACATAAACCAGTCGCCGCGATTTGTCATGCGCCGTGGCTACTCGTCGAAGCGGATGTACTGCAAGGGCGCACCGTGACATCGTGGCCAAGCCTCCGTACTGACATCATAAATGCAGGCGCTTCGTGGGTAGACGAACCTGTAGTCGTCGATGAAGGGCTGGTAACGAGTCGTAACCCTGATGACCTTGAGGCGTTTAACGCAAAGGCGATTGAAGAGTTTGGTGAAGGAAAGCACGAGGAGCAGACAGTATAATCAGTTGACCTCACCTCTGATTCCATCTATAGTGATGACATGATTGGTCTTGATGACATATTTACGCGCTTAGAGACGGCGCTCGAAGCTGGTGGTATTGCATGGTGGGAAATGGAACTTCCTTCGGGTGTCGTTTTCTTTAGTGAAAATAAAACAAATATGCTTGGTCGTAAGGCCGGTGATTTTACGCACTATACTCACTTTACACACTTGGTTCATCCTGAAGATTATGATCAAATGATGCAGGCGATGGAAGCGCACATCGGTGGCAAGACTGAATACTACGAAACGCGGTATCGAATCCAGCATAAAAAAGGTCACTACATCACCTACTACGACCGTGGCAAAATTGTCTATAATGATGGCAAGGTGACTAAAATTGCGGGTATTGTAATCAATATGTCAGAGAAGCGTAACCTTAAGTAGGACGTTGAAATGGTTGAAGTGGTAAAAGAGCAGATGAAGACATGGTACAGAGGCTATGTTTCTTATCTTACTGTGACGCCGATACTTGTAACTGTCGCGATCATTGCGGCAAGTATTATTGCAGGTGCCGCAACCGCCCGAAATCTTGATACAGTGCAGTCTCAGGCTGTCGATAAGCAAATGCGTGAGAATTCACTTCTGATACAAAATACTTTTAGTTCCTATGAACAAATCATATGGAGCGAGGTTGGAAGGATTAATTCTGCGCCACTCGACAGGTCAATGTGGGCATCGTTTGTTAATACGTACAGATTAAAAGAAGATTTTCCAGCTATCACACGACTCGGTGTCACTCGCATACTCTCATCAGACGAGCAAGCTGCCTACATGAGTGATCTTAGTGTGCAATACGGCCAAGATGTTCAGGTGAAGAATGATACGCCTGGGTCAGCTACTAACATCATAGCTTTTTCGAGCCCTGAGGGGGCGACAACAATCAATAATATTGGCTATAACATCCTCAGTAGTCCAAATAGAAAAGCGGCGACCGACCGAGCAACCGACAACAATGCCGTTGCTATGAGTGATCAAACCGAGTTGTTGCTGGACGCAAAAAAGCAGCAAACGACAGATGGCGCTGCATTCTTGATGTATGCGCCGTATTACCGGCAGGGCGCGCCTATCGACACCGTAGAACAACGACGGTCGGCAATTCAGGGGCATGCATTCGCATCGTTTAAAACCCAAAAAGTATTTGAGCAAATATTTGAACGCGTTGATCATTCGCATATCGCAATCAATGTATCGACAAAGCAAGATGGCAAAGATCGTACAGTCTTTTCTAGCGAGGCAACAAAGCAGAGTGGATCAGTAATCACTCGACTTCAAACGGTCAATGTCTATGGTCAAACATTTACGATTAACTATGACTTCGACAAGAATTTTCTCGTCTCAAATACGCAACTTACTGCGCCACTCTATACAATTCTCTTCGGTTCACTCGTGGGGCTTCTCGTCGGAACAGTGACGTTTTTCTTCCTGAGAGGGCGATACCACCAGGTGCTACTCGACAAGGAGCGTGACGTCACTCGTGCAAAAGACGAACTCTTGTCACTCGCCTCGCATCAGCTACGTACGCCTGCGACCGGAGTAAAGCAATATATGGGTATGGTTTTGCAAGGCTTTGCGGGGCCAATCACAGAAGTGCAAGAAGATATGCTTTCAAAGGCGTATAAGAGTAACGAACGTCAACTTCGCGTTATTAATGACATTCTTCATCTTGCGAAGCTCGATCTTGGGCGTATCGTTCTCGCAAAGACTCATTTTGATTTAGCTGATTTGATTGCCGATGTTATTGAAGAGCAAAGTCGAGACATTGAAACCGCTCATCTGAAGTTGACAACGAAAATCATCAAAAAAGCGCCAATTCATGCAGATAAGCATATGCTCCGAATGGTTGTTGAAAACCTCGTGAGTAATGCAATCAAATATACCGATCCGGGCGGAAAACTATTCATTCAACTACGCCAGCGAGGTGACGGGTACTATATTATTGTCAAAGATAGTGGAGTGGGTGTTGGCGCAGACGACATACCTCAGCTGTTTAAGCAGTTTTCTCGTATTCAAAACGCGCGAAGCCACTTGGTGACTGGAACAGGTGTTGGCTTGTATCTAGCGCGACATCTTACGCAGTTGCACGATGGTGATATAGCAGTAGAGAGTGAACTAGGAAAAGGATCTTCATTTATGGTGTATATTCCGAAGAATAATGAAAGTTTGTGAAAAATTTCATATGTAAGCGTGAAAACTGTATAGTAGAATAGAGAAATCAAATGTCGGACGGAGAAAGAATGGCACATAAGATCCTTATTGTTGAAGATGAAGTTTCATTATCGGAAGCATACCATACATTACTGAAGCAAGCTAAGTACGACGTTACCGTAGCCCATGACGGAAAAGACGCGTTAGAGAAGGTTCAAAAGTCAGAACCAGATCTTATTTTGCTTGATTTACGAATGCCGCTTCTTGACGGAGTTGGCTTTTTAAAAGAGTATGACCTTACGAAGAAACACCCCAACGTTAAAGTAATCGTTTTTAGTAATTACGATATGCAAGACGAGATAGATGAAGCATACCGCCTCGGTGCGGATCGATATATTCTCAAAGCATGGGCGTCACCACGAGAAATCCTTAATCTCGTACATGATGCGCTTGAGACGAAAAAAGAGAGCTAATTACATCTTAGCTACAACTAAATACAGCTCCCTAACGGGAGCTGTATTTAGTTAGATCTGAACGTCGTTGAAGCTTTCTTTGGCGAGGTGTAGCTCGAGCTTCTCACGATGGATCGTAAACTGATTACCACTGTAGCTGACGACACCTTTGCGGCGAAGTTTACCAAGTTCAACGCTGGTCGTTTCTCGGGTAAGCCCCGTAAGATTCCCCATAATCGTATGAGTAAGATGGAAACGTAACTCATAATTACCTGGTGTTGTCTGGGTACTATAACGAAAGAGGAGGTAATAGAGCATAAGAAGTAGCTTGTCTGCAGCTCGAGATTGCTCAAGTGCGGTGATCTGGAGAAGTTGAGCTGAGTGGCTATTGATGAAGTAATCGAGCAGACTAGCTTTTAGGTCTTGATTTTGCTGAATATGTTCAAGCAATACGGAGCGCTCTGCTGTAATGATTTCGCAGTCATCCATGGCCTCGTAGTAGTAGAGTGCACTTGTCGTTTTTTCGAATAACCACGTCTCTGGGAAAATGTCACCAGCCATGCGGAAGCCAACAATTTGTTCATCGCCGTTGCGGCCAAGGCGGTACACTTTGACAGTGCCTTTTTGGACGACATATGCTTGTCGAGGGATCTCGCCTTGATACAACAAAATAGTGCGTTTCTTAATTGAACGCCGTGTCGATTTTGTTGGTGGTAGTGTGGCAAGTCCATCCATCCTATACCTATAATACCACTAAGTTAACTTTATGAATATTTTAACGACCCACATGTAAGATAAATCACAGGTTTAAAGCTCATACTTACTTACAATAGTAAATGTTAAGTAAAAGTGGAGGGGAAATGAAAAGCACACAAAGCACTCATGGTTTCGGACTTATCGATGCTGCACGAATTAGTAATTTTATCCACCGTAATTCTGCAACTATCGGTCAACGTCTTAGTACAACCAAACAACATACAGTACCTGATGAACTAAATTATGAAATGATTGACATGCCTAAACTTAAAACAGAGATGAAAGTAGGCTAGTAAAATGTCACGCTCATACCGCGCAGAGAAAAAGCTCAAACGTACGCGCCGACTCGATCCGTATAGACGTAGCAAGGTTCGCCTCGCAGTTGAAGTATAGTACGGCACCTGTATAAACAGTATTCATTTACACCTGCACAAAGCAGGTAAAAACTTTTGTATCATTTCTGTGAGATAGTTAACAACATTAAGTAACTAAGTCCGTTATTGTAGATACATATCATTAATTTCAAGAAAGGTATTAGCTCATGAGGCTTCTCCGACAAAGAATCTATATTACATCACTTGCCGCAATACTTACCGTGGGACTCGGCGCAACCATCAGCACACCAGCTAATGCACTTTCACTCGGAGACGTTACAAATGCTCTTGGTGGCATTCTCGGCATCAATAATAGTAAGAGCGAAACCACTCCAGCTGCGCAGAAAACAGAACAGAAGACTCCTACTGCGCAACCCGCACAATCTTCTACTCCAACCGCACAGTCAGCGCAAGCTACGACGGTTCCACCGACAACGACGGCAAATGCTCAGCAGCCATCAGTTGGACAGACGACATCGTCACAGTTATCTGCAACTCCAGTCCAGCGAGTAGAGACAGTGACCCCCGCAACACGAGATACGGGCACGATTGTTAAGCAAGTTGCTTCAGCGCAAACTACTAAATCAATAGCGCCAGTGTCGTACCCATCAAACCGAATCAGCACAGAGCTGCGCGACGAGCTATTCGCAGCCGCAGCAGTAATTACTATTATTGGTGCTGCGTCGTATGGAATGACATTTGCAGCTGCAGCAAGTCCAGTACCAGCAGTGTCGCGCCGACCACTTTACGTAAAATAATCCCCAGTTCATTGAATTGATAGAAAGGCTGAATAATTCCCTATGACCAAAAAATTCCTTATTCGATTTGCGGCAGTATTATTTATTGTTGTTGGTCTTTCGATTGCAGCGATCGCTGCCTTTAAAAGTACAGATAAAGTTGACCAGAATCTTGTATTCGCGGATCGTACACTTCTTTCGGGTCTGTGGGACAGCTATAAGAAAGAGTATTGGGAAGAGAGCACGGGTCGAACTCTCGACAAGCAACAAAACGACATCACAACAAGTGAAGGTCAAAGCTACACTATGATGCGTGCGGTGTGGCAGGGCGACCAAACTACGTTTGACAAATCATGGGCATGGACGAAAGAGCAATTGCGGCGAGACGATAATCTCTTTGCATGGCGCTGGGGGCAAAAAGCAGATGGAACATATGGAGTATTGACCGACCAAGGTGGACAAAATTCAGCATCTGACGCCGATAGCGACATATCACTTGCACTTATGATGGCTGCAAGTAAGTGGCAGTCTAAAACGTACCTCGATGAGGCGAAAAAGATTATTCCAAGTATTTGGGAAGAAGAGGTGATAACAGTTGCAGGCAAGCCATATCTTGCAAGTAACAATCTCGAAAAAGATTCTCAACAAGATGCAATCATTAATCCATCGTATATATCACCATATGCGTATCGATTGTTCGCAAAGGTAGATAAAGAAAATGATTGGATGGGGCTTGTCGACTCCAGCTACGAACTTTTAAATAAGTCGATTGACGATAATCTTGATAAAACAGAATCAGCGAATTTACCGCCAGACTGGATTGCGATGAATAAGCAAACAGGCGTTATTGGTGCAATTGCTGGCAATGCAAATCTCACGACAAATTACAGTTTCGATGCAATGCGAACCCCGTGGCGATTAGCGCTTGATTACAAATGGTACAACGAACCACGCGCCAAAGAAACACTGAGTAAAATGTCATTTTTGAATAAGCAATGGGAAGACACGGGTAAGATCTACTCAACGTATAGTCACGACGGTAAGACGGTAAAAACTGATGAAGTAGCTGAAGGGTACGCGACAGCACTTGCATACTTTGCAGTTGTGAAACCAGACGTTGCTAAAGATATCTACGACAAGAAGCTAAAAACTCTCTACGACCAGAACACTAATTCTTGGTCGCAGGACATGACCTATTATGGCGATAACTGGGCATGGCTTGGTATAGCACTTTACGATAATAAACTGGATAACCTTGCCGAAAAACTCAATTAAATAACCCACCTGCGAAAGGAATAAACGTCCGTGGAATTTCTCAAAACTAGCCGAGCCAGCCGAATTCTCCTCATCACAAACTTGATTTTGTCGATTACGTACTTTGTCTATTTTACCTTCATGTCACCCATCGGAAACCCCGTGTTATTCGGTCTGCTCGTGGTAGCAGGCCTCTACCATCTTTGGCAGGTACTAAGTTATATTCACAGTGTTTGGCCACGCAAACGTCACCGTGAATTCGATCCAAGTGTCACGCCACTTGTCGGTGTATTCATTACGGTATGTGGAGAGCCAAATGATATTGTCGAAGAGACGGTAATTGCTACAAAAGCAATGGAATACCCAAACTTCAACATATACATTCTTAACGACGGCTTTGTCGGGAGCAGCAAGCGCTATTCTTTGGTGCGATTATGAAAGGCAAAGATACGGCAGATACTGCATTTATGTGTGGACCAAACATGATTCTCCGTCGAACTGCAGTCCTAGAGGCTGGTGGGATGTGCGAGACGAGTATTGCCGAGGATTTCCTGACTTCACGTCTCATTCACGAAAAAAAGTGGAAGTCAGTGTACGTTGATGAAGTACTTGCCGAGGGTTTGGCGCCAGAAGATTTTCTTTCGTATTACAAGCAGCAATTCCGCTGGGCACGCGGAAGCCTCGAAGTTATCTTCAAGTACAATCCACTCTTCCGTCGAGGATTAACATTTAGCCAACGACTTCAATACATATCATCTGCAGGATTCTACTTATCAGGACTTATCGTACTGCTCAATGCAACACTCCCGCTTATCTATTTCTTTGCTGGTATCGAGCCACTTGCAATCGGAACGATGAGCCTAGCGCTAATCTTCCTTCCGTACATGTTTGTCGTACTGTATACAATCCAAGTAACAAGTAATTACAGTTACACGTTTCGGGCATTGTCGTTTAGTCTTAGCTCGTTTCCAATTCATTGTAAGGCGGTGTGGCAAATCCTCACCGGTAAAAAAAGCGGGTTTGTTGTAACGTCAAAAAAGAAAGTCAGTGGTAACTTTGGCTATCTTGTGACACCGCATCTCGTCTATATCGGGCTTGTCGTATTTGGTGTGCTCGTAGGCTTCCTCCGCGAAGGGTTAACATCTGCTATGGTGGCAAATATTGCGTGGGCCGTCATCTACATCGCGATCTTCGTACCATTTATTAGTGCAGCGTTCGAAAAAACTTCGAATGAGCAGTCAGAGAAAGATGAAATTGCAATTACTCCTGTCGAGAATGGAGTACGAGGATGATGGCATGGATCAAAAATCTCAAGGACGCTAAGCAGCCTAGTTGGTGGCTAGTTGGTGGTGGGCTCGCGCTCATGATCGCATTTGCAATCTACTTTAGCTTGACGATTTTCTCTCAGACAAGTCTCCGACTCGACGAAGCACAGAGCTTGTTCCAGACAAATCGAGACGTTCCAGGTGTTCTCAATCTCGTTGCGCAGGACGTGCACGTTCCGGGGTATCACATACTTCTGCATTATTGGCAGTTACTATTTGGTAACGATATATTTACTGCTCGTATGATGTCGCTTGTATTCTTCGTCGCACTCATCCCGGCAACGTATGCACTTGCAAGTTATACGTTTAATCGCCGTGTCGGACTGTTTGCAGCATTACTTGTGACCCTCTCGCCGTTTATGGATTGGTATGGTTCTGAGGCGCGTATGTACACCATGTTGGCACTTGCGACAGTGTTGCATCAGCTTGCATTTATGAAGATTTATAAAGAAGGAAAGCCGGTGCATTGGGTATGGTTTACGCTCACGGCTATTGTCGGGATGTATACACATTATTTCTTTGCATTTGTGATACTCACCGAACTCTTTTTCTTTGTATTTTCACAAAAGCAATTTGCCGCAAAGAAGGCATTCCGTAAGTTCCTCATTGCAGGAGCGATCGTTGCTGCGGCCATTGCACCGTGGATATATTATGTCGTTCAGTTAGGCACGGCAAGTAATACGCAACCAAGTCTCACGGAGCCTTCAAGCGTCGATCTGTTTAATACCTATGCGCAGTTCATATTCGGCTTTCAGGTAGACGGGCTGAATACAGTTATCGTTTCACTGTGGCCAATCGTTGTCCTGCTCGCATTCTTCGCACTTCAGGCAAATCGCAAAACGACTCGCGAAGTTATCTTCTTTGTCATGGCAGCAGTTGTACCGGTCATGGGCGCATTTATTATCAGTGTTACCGTGCGACCGTTCTTCCAAAGTCGATATTTGATTGTTGCGTTGCCGGCGTTGATGATCTTCGTTGCATGGGTACTCTCAATTTATCCAACAAGAATCCGACGTGCACTGCAAGTATTGCTCGTTATTATCATTGCTGGATTGTTTGCAGTTCAGGCGATCAATCCTAACACGCCAGTTAAGGAAGACTATCGCGATGCGGTAGGGTATCTCACCGAAAAGACGACAAGCCAGGATGTTGTTGTCCTTGCGGCACCATTTACGGTTTACCCAACTGAATATTACTACCGCGGCGATGCGCGTATTACGACGCAACCGATTTGGAATCGATTCCAGCAGGGAAGTGTCCCGGCATTTGACGAGAGCAAACTTGAAGAGGAAGTAAAACAAAACACTGGCTCATATCAAACTGCTTGGCTTATGCTCAGTTACGATCAGGGTTATAACGAGAAGATTAAGGATTATTATGATAATCACTTCGAGCGGACAAGCAGCCGTGAATTTAGTAAAGATCTATGGGTGTATAGCTACAAGATCCGATACGATCCAGAAGTTACTTTGGCCGACTAGTATCGTATAATGACGACATGTCAGCTTCTATCTTCGATGAAATACACCGTGCGCCACTCCTATCTGATCAGGTAGACAAACGCGAACTAACAAGCGTTATTCGTGAGTGCCAGTATGCTATTTCTTCGGGCATTGCGGGTGATGTCGTTGAGTTTGGATGCTACGTTGGAACGACAAGTATCTACTTAGCGAAGCTCGTACAATCGCCACGAGAATTATACTTGTATGATTCGTTCGACGGTCTTTGATTGTTGTTGATGATTATGCGAATGAGGCGCTCCCTGGCGCTGCAAAAGCTGTTAATGAATGGGTGACAGAAAAAGGGTATACAATAAGAGTAGAAGCCTCGCTTGCAATCATCCGTACACCTCTGTAGTATTGCTTTATAAGTGTATATATGATATAATTAAATAAATATAATAATACCTAAGAAATGACGGCCGACATGATTCAAATCTATCGTTCCACACACTACCGTCCAGAAATAAAGCAACGTGACGATCTTCAACCAGGAAGTTGGATTCGTTCAGAGCGTCCGAATGACGAAGAAAAAGAGCGACTTATCTCGCTTGGAATCGATGAAGATATTCTCGCCGATGCACTCGATCCACATGAGGTCCCACGTGTTGAACTCGAAGATGGCTGGGTATACTTCATTACACGTCTTCCTGATACTGACGATGATTTCAATGATTTTACGACACCGATTTTGTTTGCGCTTGGCGATAAACATATGATGACGGTGAGTCGAGATAGTCTCGGGCGAATGTGGCAGCCGTTTATCGACTCAACAAAAGCACCGACGACTCAAAAACCAAAGCTCCTTATGTATATGCTTGACGCCATTGCTCGTCAGTACCAGACGCGAGTTGCCTCGATCAACCGACAAATGCGTGCAACAACAAGCGATGTCACAAATCTTCGATCGCGTGATATTACGACGATCACAGAATACGAGCGAAAGCTTAATGATTATCTTGATGCATTGTTACCTACGAATACCGCTCTTGAGAAAATTCTTGGTGGAAAAATACTTCCACTCTATGAGGATGATCGCGACATTATAGAAGATTTATCGATCGATTTTGAGCAGTTGATCGCACGCTGTAAGAGTCTGCTTCGTTCTATTACAAATGTTCGTGACTCGTATCGTGCCGTCATGGATACACGCTTAAATGAGACAATTCGACTTTTGACGGTGATTACACTGACGTTTACGGTTCCAACAATGTTTGCCGGATTATTTGGGATGAATGTCGATATACCAGGGGAGAATGCACCCTATACGTTTTGGATTATTGTCGCGCTGAGTATCTCTATAGCGGCGCCACTTGGCATCTATTTCCTCAAAAAGCGTTAAGTATGACTTGACATACATTTCATACTTTTGATACTATAGAGTATGAAAAGGATACTTTTATGGGATTTTTACCGAACAAGAAACTATATGGAACGGCTACGGTCGGCACAAAAGGACAAATCGTTATACCAGCTGAAGCTCGTGAAGAGCTAGGAATCAAGCCGGGCGATCGTCTCTATATTGTTAACGCCATGCATGGCGCAGGTATTGTCTGCATAAAAGAAGAAAAACTCGAAGATATGGTTCAGCAGTTCACTGCACAACTTGAAGATTTCCGAGCTCTCCAGCAAAAAGAAGACACTAAGGAGTAACATAACTATGCATCATCATTTAACGCTTAAGAATAAGCTTATTATTATGCTGTCCGTCATGGCCAGCTTGTTCCTGGTTGCACTTGATCAAACGATCATTGCAACTGCACTCGGTACGATCGTTGAAGAGTTCAACGCGTTTGAATCACTCAGTTGGATCGTGACGGCGTATCTATTAACAACCACCATTACCGTGCCAATCGCCGGTAAGCTCTCG
>JACQGD010000089.1 GCA_016199685.1 Candidatus Saccharimonadota bacterium | reverse complement strand
GTTCAGAAATGGTCATGACCCCTGAAATGAGAGATCGTCTCGAAGGGAGAATCAACTAGCCCCGTCACACCTCGCAGTTAATACCCCGCTGCTCGAGAGAGTGGCGGGGTATTAACGTTTAACTTGTTTTTATGCGACGGTACGTAAACCTCGCAGCGCTCCGCCAACCACTACTACTGTCATTATCGAATTGCTTAATCTCACCATCTTTGACTTCATGAATCTGCACAAGCGCAGGATTGTAGGGAGCGAGTGTTCGATAGAAAATAATATCTTCCTTAGATGGGCTCTGTCGGCTTGGAAACACTTCACGGAATTTACTGCGACCGACTTCATCGAAATAATCAATTTCACCCTTTGGCGGGAGAAATAGCTCTGCTTTGAGCCCCATACGTGTAACGATCTTTTTGACATCACTCAGTACGAGCTTCGAATGAGCCGTGACATACACAAATAGTTGTTTCTTTGTCGTAAGAAATACCGTCGCCTCAGCAACATGACTGACTGGAATTTGACGCACAATAACCTTGTCGATCTCAAGCTTGAGTCCGAAGCTGTTTTTTGCAATCTGTTCGAGTGCAATGTCATCGTAGATCTCGTCGTTCATAAGTACCGTCAGTATAGCATAGAATTGAATATTATGATAGACATATAAGCAAATTTGTGCTGTAATATACTACAACGTATTCACGTAGTACCTACAAGAAAGAGAGACCCTAGAGTCATGAGACGCACCTATGCGATCGTCATGCTTTCCGCACTATTCATGCTCAGTTTGACTGCGTGCGGTTCTGACGACGCCCAACGTACCTGCTACAATGTAGGCATCGATAAGGCAGCAACAGAAGCTCCGTGCGATCCAACAACGATCAAAGCATTGTCGACAATTCCGATGACATCAGCAACACCATCGTCGACAACGAGCACGACGACAACGACAACTGCCTCCACAACACCGGCGCCTTCAACCACGCCAAGTACAGTGTCGGTATACGTACCAGTGCCCGCCGCTACGACGACCACAACAACTGCCGCACCACCTCCACCGCCGCCCGCCAGCCCAAGCTGGTATGTCGGTGAAAACGAGACAACCTGCAAAGCACAGGAGGTGAGCGAAGGGACGAATCGCATGAGCACAACAGTCAATGTCACACTGACCAACAGTGGCGGCAACTCGACACTTGCGTTCAGCGGAAAGCCAGACTTTCCTTTGACTGGCATCTTGGTCACATACGGTGAGATCAACACTGATCGCGGATTTCATGGGTATCCCGTCTTGGGTCAAGATGGACAAGGTGGGACTACAGCTCTCAACGGCGGACACATCTTCGCCGCAGGCGACAACCCCAGCAATGTCATCATCGCATCGGGGGGAAGCCTGACGTACGCGGGTCTCTGTTTCTCATAAGTCCTTGTCAGCGAAGCTCCTTTACTAGCGGGTCACCGTGAAAGAGAGAGCTTCGCTGACAGGCAATACATCCTATTGACACTGCGGAGCACGAGCAGTATACTTCTTTCACCAACAGTAGGAGATTCAGACATGGCTCATCCAATCGAAACGTTTCACCCCCAAAGTAGTGGGGATTTTTTGTCTCAAAATTTTGAACTATACTCAGTCGACAAAATCAAATCAGTCGATACCGACGCGTCACATTCTGGCGTCACATTTCACCAAGATGAATATACGATCAGCTGGGAAACAGAGGGCGGAAAAGAGAAGTCAAATAAATATCTCGTTACTTCCAGCACGATCCCCAAACATCGCCAAAAGGATGCAAGCGACATCGCCTCAGTCGAAACATCAGCATGGCTCACACACTTCGGTGGCCTCAATAAGCGACGACAGATCGCACTTGCAAGAGATTTTCGAATACCGTCAACATTTATTGGCGTACAGCAAAATGTCGATAAGCTTGGTAGTATCGAAGATAACGCACATAATCATCTTTTTCTCGCATCGCATGCAGCAGAACGATTTGGTCGAGATGCTACACATATTATTCTCAACGGTATTTCACGAGGTGGCATGCACAATGAGGCAACCGAAGCGATCGCATATGAGCATTCGATCGCGAGTGTTTATAAAGACAGTATCGTTCCATGCTTTCCCGACGGACTCAATCTACGCACTGACCTCATAGAATTTGTAAGACTGATACCAAATGAAGTCAGTTCGCTCCGTACACTCAAAATGCCACTTCATATTTTCCGCCATTATCCCGAGACTATCGACCCGTCGCTTCGTGAGCTGTTTCAGCAAATCAAAGAAGTGCCGACGCTACTTGGAGGTAGGATGGG
>JACQGD010000091.1 GCA_016199685.1 Candidatus Saccharimonadota bacterium | reverse complement strand
TGAAGCGTCGATGATAACGTATCGATACCTATATTCAATGTTGCTAGCGTCGTCGAGACACCATTTGATACCATTTTCAGATATCCGGTTAATCCTGTCGTGCCTGCAAGTTCAATATACATTCTATTTCCAGAGAATGTCGCTTGCCCAACAATCGGGACAAACTGCACCACTTGAACGGCGCCCGTTGTTGCAATGTCAAAGATCATACCATACGTTCCATCCGCAGAGCTTCTACTTAGCGCAGGAAACGATGCGTATCCAGCCACTGAAGCACTCTGCGAAGCTACGCCGCTTGCCACACTCCATGTCCCAGCAGTCACTTCCCATACTCCATTTCCTGTGTCTGGAGCACGACCACTGAGCGTTCCGCTGTTTGATTCAAACAGATCTTGTCCAACCACTAGGCTGCTTTGGGCGCTACCGTAGGCTACTCCAGATTGCAAAGCAGTAAATGAGCTGAGGGCTTCATTCGCTTTAATATATCTCGCTACCCTCGCCGGTCGCTCGGGCCATAATGAGGCCAGAGACTCTTTCCAGGCTAGTTCAAAATATTCTGCCGCGGAGTCACCTGTAGAATCAGATGCATGCGCAATAGTAATCGGTCGATTTTCGCGCATATCCAGTGCAGAGAATACCTTGTCAAGATTGTTTGACGCGGCACTTGTTAACTTAGCGTCAATTTCAGACCGTAAGCTAGGGGCTAGCTGATTGCGGCTCACCGTGTCGGGTGCAATTTTCGGATTTGTGACGCTACCGTCGGCAAGAGTGCCTGCGCTATTCAGCTTCACCTGAACTGCGTTTGAAAGAAGCACTTCTGTAACAGTCCCATCGGCAATGGTCACTGCATTAACTGAGTTGCTGGCAAGGGCGCTATTTGTGACAGAGTTAGGAGCGAGAGTATTTGCCGTAACGGCATTATCTTTAATTGCTCCGTCAGCTTTATGAGACTGGCTCAAATAGTCATTGAGAATACTTCCCCAATTTCCGCTATCTCCACCTGGCTGTGGAAGTCGCGCCACTCTACATTTCTCCTACGCTATTAATAAACATTTATAGTACCTGGCCCTGAATCTGGCGAATGGACTGGCCAAGTCGCTCTCTTATGTATCGTTGAAGTACCTGAACCTGTGAAATACTCGTATCCACCTGCAGGCATATCGGTACGTGTACGATCACACCATATCGTGGCTGAATCGTCTGCACGAACAGCCGTCGGCTTCACAATTCCACCGCCCCCAAGTCCTACATCTCCTCTGTCGTCTTTTATATGCGTTCCAGCGTAGAGCGCTTTTGAAGTATTGATGTTACGTATCGAGCCGCCACGACTGACATTGAAAGTAGAACATAAATCGATCGCTATAACATTCTCATGAAGCGTATGGCTATTGCAGGACTGCATACCTGGGCGCCCATTATCTGTCGCACTACAGTTTATCGTTAGAGCAAGCGTCCGCGGAACGCCTATCGAATTATGAAAATTGAATCCGTCCGTCAGCGCGGCATCGGTACGTACATTAGAAAGTACCGCTAGACCGTGCCAATTATCAATCGAAACCCCTCTTCCTACTGAATTGTCTATCTTTCCTCCTGCGTATTTAAAAGTACAGTTCGAAACAGCAATAACTTTTTCTGTTGGCGATGCACTCGTCGGCGTCACTTCGAGCCCGCCATACGAATGGCCACCCTCAACATCAAAGCCGTCATTACCGCCTTCTCCGCCAATATACAAATTAACACCCGCACGAAGGCTGAATGATGTTGCACTGGAGCGGTAGAATCGAGTATTAAATTGAGTTACCGCTGCGCCATCATACCTATGAATGTAGAGTGTACCGTCGGTATGGTGATACCAAGAACCGGGCGTATTGTTACATAAATCAGCACTCGATACATTAACGAGTTCACTATAGTTACCATATTGATTAGTATAGAGTAAGTCTACCACTCTGTTGACGGTGTTGGCTGAAACCGTGGTTGCATAACTTCGGGTAAAAGTACCATCTACCGTAGCAGTAAAATCGTCAAACGTACCCGTATTGATCCGTCCTCCTGATGCAACAAAAGCAATATCGACCGTCGGATAAACAGCGCCAAAAGAAGGATTGTTTGATCGAATATACCGCGATACTGTCGCCTTCACTATCACTTTCGAAGGCACGTTTGCAGCATTGGCTGCTTGCACTGCTTTCCAAATTCGCTGGAAAGGAGCTGCTTGGGTGCCGGCATTAGTGTCAAGGCCGTTTAATCCGTCAACATAGAATGTCGCACCGGGCGCAGTCCTTGCAGTGGATACTGAGTCAAATGCAGATTCAGGCGTAAGCGTTGACACGCCGTGTGCTCGGGTCATACCAGGCAAATCTGTGATAGTCATACTTAAAGGATATTTTGTTTGATCCCAGCCCAGTCCCGATGGAATTGTTACAGTTTGTGGCTGGAGCGGTACATATGCAATATTCAAGTCAGACTGCTTCAGATCACTAAGAGGAATCCCACCTGCCGGTTTAGTATATTTGGCATTTAAATCTGCGGACTGTGTGGCAGTGTCGGCCTTATCAAGACTTGATTGCACTGCGATAGAGAGCTTTTGGTTCGTCACCGATCCGTCAACAATTGCTATCGCGCTCACCGAATTAGACGCAAGTGCCATGCTCGTTACGGAGTGTGGTGCAAGAATGCTAGCTGTGACAGTATTGTCTTTTAAAGTACCGTCAGATTTATGAGCCTGACTTAAGTAGTCGTTGAGAATACTTCCCCAATTTCCGCTATCTCCACCTGGCTGTGGAAGTCGCGCCATACTAGTTGCCTGCCTTAATCATAGTTATGCTTAGTATAACATTGAATAGATATCAGCAATGCCAGACCGCCACTTTTTGAATAAATGTTCGTGACAGTAGATTTGAACTTTATTCGAAAAACACCATCAGGACATCTATACGTAAACTTTTAGCTGTCTGTGTGAGCAACGTACCGCTTCAGTTGCATATTTATTGTTTTTATGCTATTATCACTTTGTTCTATTCACACGACAAAGAAGGTACAATGACGTATCCGATAGTAGAAACGAGAAGCCTCGTGCAAGTTCCGGTGAGCGCCGATGCGGCAATCAAAATCGAACTCGCACGCATCGGCAAAGACGAAGCCAAGGGATTATCAAAGATCAATGGTGTCGACTGGTGCCTGCGTGGTCTTCTCCGGAAGGCACACGAGCAGTTGAAGTCCGGCCCAGCCGAACTGGATCTCGAAACCGAGCGCACTCTACTACTCATGAGTCTCAGTGACGAGACTGACGTGGATTGGAACGCTCACTTCGACAAGGCAATCAGCCGTCTCGAAGTCATCTTCACCCCACACCCGTAGCCCGGCCTCTCTTCAAACGAAGAACCCCACGCTATGACAGTGTGGGGTTCTTTTCATTTAGTCATCAATTGTTAAAGATGAATGCTCGGCCAAGCCATACTCTTTACGCCGCTGTTGCTGCCGTGCAATCGCTGCAACTACCCTAGCGGCGCCCATTGAGTCATCCGGATGTATTGCCTCATACGAGGCTTCTAACAAGTCAATGCGCTCACGTGTATGCTCGTCAATCTTAGTAAATCCACGCACCCTATCAGGAAGCTCGCCGTCAGTAGGCTGCTGTTCTCGAATCATATCTCTATCACTTTCAGTTGAACGGACATTGCCGGATCGTTTAAACGGTCGCACAGGCGTATCGTGAATTTGCCTCTGCTGCTGTTCGTGGTCAGTATGTAGTTTTACCGCCTGTTCATCTGGCGTATATCCCAGCCCATAAAAAGGATCGTCACTCGGATCGTAATATGGCTGGAGTTCGCGACTACTCATATCTTTTATTATACCATAAGCACGAAATATAGTCAATATACAGGTTCCATCAAAAAAGCCCTTTGGGGCGATTTGCGCATCCCCAGAGGGCAGTTTTGGCACCTGTTTGTTTGATACGAGTGTACCACCAAATACGCTTATGCCGCAAGCACTTTTTCACCAAACAAAAACCACCCCTATAGAAGAGGTGGAATCTGTGGATAATCGAAACTATTTTTTCTTTGAGATAGTTAGGAAACCGTTGCGTGGGTTCTCTTTAACAACGCGGTCTTCTGGAAGATCAGTTGGTTCACCCTTAGCGTTCTTCTCTACCTTTGCGAAGAAAAAGATTGTCTGTGGTTTGCCACCACGAAGAGTAACTTCTGTCTTGTGTAGGTAGTAAGTAATTCCCTTTGAGTTTGTGTGACTGTAAGCCATATGGTGTTATACCTCCTATTAGTGCTAACAAAGGTAAGATTACCGCGCTCCGCCCGCGGTGTCAACACCTACACACCCCTGTGCTGTATTTTGAGGACGAGCTTAAGAAGTGCAATAGCGCCTAAACGAACTACAATCGTAATGATAATAAGAACACAAATAAGCACCGAAAAGCCAGCAAAATCCGGTGACCAAAGTGGTGCTGCGAAACTAAATCTATACTGGTCAGCCTTCGGCAATTGCAGCTCAGTAGTGAGGTTGGCCGATGAGCCTACGCTGTTTAATTGGTCAACAACACACTGCTGATACGCCAACGAATAACTCCCTAGACTTGCATAGCGAGGAGCACAGACCGCCTGCGCATCTTTAAATGGCTTTGCGTCCTCGTACGACGTACTTGATGAGGCAGAATCGATTAGCTTTTGACTATCCCGCTTATATTGATTCTCAAGATAAATCGTACCCATATTCGCATTCATATGCGACGAAACATACCGCTGAAGATCATATAGGCGCGTCTGAGTGATGTTTGTATCGGTACCCTTGTCTGCTTGCAGTACCGCATCGCGACGTTGAATCATGCCAATGTTATTGAGACGTAAAAAAGTTGCCGCTATAAACGACATAAGGATCAATAATGCGATCAGCTGCCACGTCTTTACTCGCTGCAGGCGTCGTACAT
>JACQGD010000039.1 GCA_016199685.1 Candidatus Saccharimonadota bacterium | reverse complement strand
ATAATCACGTATTACCCAAATCATCAGACCCAGATGAAATTGCATTCCGACAAAAGTCTCCTGGACTCGATAAGCTACGAAAGCAGCATATTGGACTCTCAATGGCAAAGCAACTTATATTCTGGCCATCCTTTCAAGAAGAGGAACCAGAAGACGAACAGAAAAGTCGTACGTATGTAAACAATATGGTCGCCATTAGTCTATTTAATACAGCCGCGCATGCATTTGAAGAAGAACAAGAGGCCGGTATGCGAAATGTCCTACGACTGCCAGAGCTAGCTGCTGAAATGGACGAAGACACATGGTATGAATCAACCGAAGGGCTTTATGCAAAAATGAGGGGCTCATTGCTTGGTGCCGAGAAAGCTTCTACTAATTGGATGAATTTTCATCGCTTAGGTAACGAGAAGCGAAGTACCGAAAATGCTACATTATTTGCACGAAGAACCGGCGAAACAGCGCTCATGCTTACATCTCTTGGACTCACATACGACACACAGAGCTCTCCTTACGATATGCAGAAGAATGCACAAGTCGTGTCTCAACAACTTCTTGATCAAGCTCGTACTATTCATCTGATCACAGGCGTTGATTCATCTCTTAAACACATGGCTGTTGATCCAGTCGAGAAGATATTTCCAAAAACAAATCCTAAAAATTCGCCATCAGAGAATGTATTGGAAGTATTACGACAGCTACAACGTGACGCTAATGAGTAGGTGAAAAAGTTTTCACTGCTTTTCCTGGCACATAAATTCATAATGAATATAGAACATAAGTCAGGAGACAACAATGAAATCATTTACGAAACAAAAGCCTACTCAATATCGAACGTTTGCTCAACAAACGACCCCACGGGAGCTTGCAACATTTTGTGAAGTGTTTGCATGTTCGGTAGCATATCCGGTGCCTGCCAATCGGGATCCGTATCCCAGTAGTATTCCGCTAGTTCACTGTTTTGGTGCAACTCTCCCTCAATTTCAGTGCATCGAAGAAGCGTAAAATGAGTAAATCCTTCAGTCAACCCTCCACGGAACACACGGAAATACCCATGGCCATGGACTACGAATTTACCGAGGAGACCAGTTTGCTCACGGAGTACCTGCGCGGCAAGCTCAGTCGAAGTCGAGTCGGGCGATGGCTTGGCGTGCATAAATCCCGCTAAGCCAATCATCGGGTGAGTGCGGCGGCGATATAAAAGCCATGCACCATCACTCTGACGCTGCACTGCGAGAAGTAGTGTCGAGTAGGCCCGATCAGCGTTAGTGCTCTTCTTTTGTGACATACGCCACATCAGCTGACCTTCTGGAGTCAGTCTATAAAGACCGTCATCTGATTTCTGGACATACCCAGCCTTTATAACCTTTTTAAGATGATAATCGAACGCTTTGTTTTCAAGCTCTCCTGGCTTAAGATCACTGAAGCGCATTCCTTCGGAAAAGGCGAGTTTATAGACGATAGTACGTTGAATATGATGGTCGAGCATTACTTTAAGTATACCTGTAATCACTCATTATCTAGGCATGAAATAAGCCCCGCTATGAAACAGAGAGTTTCATAGCGGGGCACTCGACAGTTCGGACACTTACACAATCTTCGCCCTCTCAATCCCGTTGAGAATGTCGACCGCTAGCGATACAGACTCACGAGGTTCATTATTCCATCGTCCGGCACGCTGCAGTCTCGAATGATAAGAGTTGTGTCGCTTTTGCAAGATCATCGTCTTCCTCTCGCGTTCCATACGCAGCTGGTCGAGCGCCTCGACATATAGCCCAATGTCAATCGCAACTGAGACTGTATGTTCTGATTCATAAATGAGATCGAACATTGCATCATCGACTGCACGAGAATCGGCGAAATGCATGAGAAGGTCAGTGTCGTATACGAAAGGATACGCATCCATCGACTCGACCAGCACGTTCTCCTTGCGGATTGCAAAGAAGGAGAGTGAATCAGCATGTTCTGGGAATCGCTGATAAAAATCTCCCACAACTTGATTGAAGACCGCAGCTTCAGTTCCGACGATTTCTCGATAAACAGCTCTGACGTGGTCATGGTAGGAAGAAACAGCCACCTCAGCTTCTTCAACGAAAGATTTTACAGCAACCGAATCCATGGTCATTGCAGGCTCCTAGTGTAGTAGTGAATGTGCGCTAACAGACTGTCGTGATTGTATTACTATACCATAAAATAAGCGAGCAATAGAATACTATCACTCGCTTATAGAGACTGTCTGCGAATTATTTAATAAACGCGACTTCGGAAAATATCGTAGTAATGTTGTTGACCAAGAAGATTAGGATGGAGTGCCGAGCTTGGATTAAGCGTACCATAGCCATTCATTGCACGCTGATTCCATGTAGAACATGCGTCCTTTGTTTGACCAATAAAGCTTTTCTTCATAAATGGTGAAGTTGAAGCATATGGATCAACGTAGCGAACGTTACCGCCGTTATTGAGAACAGCCCATTTGATCGTATCGTTCATTGTGTTCTGAATGTAGTTCCAGCCACTCATTTCACCACCGCTTAGGTAGCTGCTGCATGTACCCGCAGACGAGCCTTCATTTGGGTAGATTTGTGGATAGCCACCAACCAAGATTCGTGCACCCGGAGCTTTCTGCTGAATTGCAGTGATGACATTTGAAACACGACCATAGAGCTGGTTGTTGAGTATGTCGAGCGTCGTGATCGCCTCTGGTGAATTACCATCGCACTCTTTACTTGCAATGCAGTTCATAATGCCGCTAAACTCAATATCATTTCCACCAATAGTAAATGTGACGAGCTGTGCGTCGCTTGTCACTGCGTTAATCTGAGCAGGCTGCCCAAATTGCCCTGTAGTTAAAATGTTTGCTGTCGTTGCACCAGCGCACGATACGTTTCGAAGTTGCGCCCCCAGATTAGCAGCGAGCAGAACAGGGTAGGCTTTATAAGCACGTTGACACTGGCCAGAATTAGGATCAAAGCTATTTGCAATTGGCTGCGATTTCGTTGGATCGACATCAGCACCAACACCTGAGCTATACGAGTCACCAAGTGCGACGTAGAGTGGCTTTGCAGCAGATACGCTTGTTGTTCCAAGCAGCGCCGCGACGCCAAGCGTGACAACAGCCATAATTAATCCACCCATTTTATGTTTCATCTATCAGTCTCCTCATTTAATTAGCTTAAGTATAATGCATAAATCAGTTTCTTGACTAGTACTTTTGCGCTATACTCTGGATATACCCATAAACGAGCAGCTATGTCCCACTTACATGATTCAATTGATTTCTCCTTACTCTCTCAGCCAATAACATCGGCTGAGATTAAGCAATACACCCCGCAGAAGCATAAAGCACTCGATGCAACAGTATGGCAAGCGGGGATAGTCATCGGGTTCATTGCCGTATTGTTAGTGTTCTGCGTCGTCGCGTCGTTCCATCCAGGACAACCAGTCCTCGACATTTTTACTAGTTATAATTACTGGCTCTTCGTGATAGTCATTGCGTTCACGACAATCAGCATTCTCGCTATTGTCAGTAAAATCAATGCGAAAAGAATTGCGCTGCTCAATAGGTTTGCCGTCGCCAATAACATTACCTTAGAAAGTAGCACTCCACCCGCAGCATGCCGCATATGGTTCTCGACGCAAAGCAAAATAATCTATTTCAGCGATTCAGTAACCTTCCCGATACATTCGGAAACGAACAGAAACTCTCACTCGAAGGCGATTTCGACTCTTACTTTACGCTTTATGCACCTGCGCAGTACAAACGAGATGCGCTGTATTTATTTACTCCGGACGTAATGGCAAAGCTCATCGATCATGGCAAGAGTTACGACATAGAAGTAATAGACAATGTATTGTATCTGTACTCGGCAACTGCCCTTACACTTGAATCTGGGGAGTCGCTTCGAACTATTCTAGAAATTATTGATGTCATCGGCGACGAGATAAAAGACCAAAACCAGAACTATCGTGACGAGCACCTTACAGAACTCGATAAAGTTGCGACGCAGAGTTCTATTGCACCGCAAGGAATGCGCCTGAAAAAGAAACTCAATATTGTATCTGTCGGCCTTACGATCATCATGGTCGTTTTATATATTTTCCTCATCACAAGGCCAGATTAGCATGATCTTATAGGTACTAGCGATAGAATCATTGATATAATAAGTGAGCGTGACATACCTACAAAAGCAAAAGAAAAAACTCCAACGTCAATTCCGAAAATACGGTAAGTCTTTATTTTCATTCACAAATATTGCAGTGCTTGCAGTTGTCTTACTTACGGGGTCGGTTATACTGCATAGTGTGTACGAAAAGAAATCAATCTATACCGCAGACCTCCTTAGCACGATCGCAAAAGTCGAAAGCAAGGGTAACTACAACGCCTACTTTGGCAATGCGACTAACGCAGAGGTTATTTTTACGGCGATGCCGGTACGCGACGTACTGGCTTGGCAGAATGAATTTATCGCTCAAGGCAATGCGAGTAGTGCAGTAGGACGCTACCAATTCGTGAACACAACATTGAGCGAACTCGTTACTCAACTTCGCATTGATTCATCGACATTATTTGACAAACAACTTCAAGACAAACTTGCCGTCGCGCTCCTTGAGCGGCGAGGACTCCAAGCATACATCAGTAAACAAATAACCCGTGACGAATTTGCTCATAACCTTTCGATGGAGTGGGCAGCGCTTCCGAGAGTAATCGGTGACAATCCGAACCAGAGCTACTACGAAGGTGATGGCCTCAATCAAGCGCGACTCAGTATCGATGAGATATATGCCGGCATCGACTCACTTCATGAAGTTGACGGGTAATGTAAACACTCGTGCTGGTATAGTGATAATAAACGGAGGTTCAGATGTTTAACAGCGAAAAGCGTCGGAAAAAGACACTCGAAGAATTTACAGAAGATGACTATGCTGCAGCAGCATCCGAGCTTGAGAAAGATTTGAAAGCTTTAGGTCGGTCTTCAGGCATTGTAGCGACAGAGTACAGAGAAGCATTTTTAGAAACGACCGAGAAAATTGGCGACGAACGCCTAACTCAGCACGTGCGAGACCATACGATTCCAGGAAGATGGATTGATCCTGACTACATTGCAATAATTGAAAAGGTTCAGCCAGGAAGCACGGAGTTGGCTATAGCTTTAATGGAGCATAGGCAAAAAGTGAGACGTAGAGAAGAATCGAAGGCACTTTATTCGCCACGAAATATTGGCCGAGCATTGTTAAAGGGATTTGGTTCAGTTCAATTTCCTAACTAATCACCATTGTTACCACGTCGCAAATTATTGACAAATTTTATTTTTTTGTTTATAGTATATTTTAATCTCAATGCGGCAACAAGCTGCGAGAGAAGTACGATTTTCTACTACTGCGATCATCCGTGAACAGTCTCAACACCAAAGGGAGCACCTTCATCATGTCTCGTATCAACGTCAAAGGTTCACGCGTTCTCATCACCGGTGCTGCAAATGGCATCGGTCGGTCACTTGCCTTGCAACTGACATCGATGGGAGCTCATGTGGCACTCATCGACATCAACGAAAAAGCTCTCAGGAGCGTCAGTGAAGCATGTGGCGACGCGCTCTATCGGCAATGTGACATCACCAACAAAGTTCAGCTACGTGAAGCGATTAATTCGCTCGCAGGATCATTCCAGGCTTTCGACGTCGTGATTGCCAACGCGGGCATCGCTTTCGAAGAGCCGCTCATCAACGACAAAGAAGACGATGACTTCGAGCGAACGATCAATACAAATGTCTTCGGCACACACTTTACTGTCAAGGCCGTCGAAAAGCACATGAGCGACAACTCCTATATCCTCGTCACTTCGTCGCTCGGTGCGGACGTGAATTTCCCGCTGATGGGTGGGTACAGTGTATCCAAAGCTGCTGTCGCTTCGTACGGGCAAACACTCAAGATCGAGCTACGAGGCACTGGCACTCGTGTAGGCACTGCGTTTTACAGTCAGCTCGACAACGAGATGACGACGAAGTTCAACAGCCCTGCAGCTCAGTGGCTTTTGAACCGTCGAGGACTGCAACTGCTTCACCGAGTCGTTCCTGAGCAGGTCGCAATCGACGCAGTCATTCGTGGCATCCAGCGTCGCTCAGCGATTGTCGTGGCGCCGCGACGCGTCCGAATCATTCGGTGGTATCGTTCACCGATTCAGTTCGTTGTCGGTCGATGGTTCGGTAATGTTCAGGAAGGTATCCGGATCTCACTCATGAGCAGCAAGTAGGACTAGTACAGCTCGCCGAGAAGTAAATGTCGTCTCAGACATCCACTTCTCGGCGAGTATTTGCTTTTCTAGTACTTTTTGAGCGGGTCAGATTTACCGACAAGCTCAATCATATAGTTCATAGCGGCAATTTGCTTTTGTGTCCAAAGTCACCATTGTCTCCGTTTGGTAACTTTGCGTCACCGCTATATAGGTCGACGCTCCCAGTGCTCGTGCAAATATCTGGTGCATTGTTATTACACACTTGTTTTTGTGCGACCGACTGCTGTGCTCGCGGATCGTATGCTTCAAATGGCAAATTCATCTTCACGACATAGAGAAGTGTGCGCGCTGAAACACGCCCGGTATCACGTGCAATCGTATCCCGGCTTATAGCAACTACTGCATCGCCAGCTTTGATTTGCGCTTTACTCGTGTAAGCCGAATCAGCAACATATTTTACAGACGAGTTAAGTGATAGTGTTGTCGCTTCAATGCCATATTTTTCTTGTGCATCAAGTACCATCGTCTTATCATCAATCGATACGACGCGACTTACCATGATAGGGGAAACGGTAGTGTAGTCAGACGGGGCTTTTTCATTAAAGTCGGGGGGACTATACATACCCATTGACCACGATGAGATCGCCTCAAGCTCGCAGTATGCCTGCAGAATTTGCGGTACTTGGTCAGCTGAAATTGCACTCCCTTTTTTGATTTCATAGCTTGCTTGATTGGATTGTTGGTTACCACAATTTTTTAATTGTACCGCAGACTCTAAGCGCCCTTGTTTGTTCTGAACTGGTGTCGACACATCGATGCTTGGCTTTGGCCATAATTGATAAATTGCATATGCCGTACCCGCCGTCGCAAGCGTGAGTGCGAGTGCAACAGCGATAATCGCAGGCTTATGGAGGTTCCGTAGCTTCATTATAAATGTCTCCTTTTGGTTTACATTCGTTGTACGAATCTGCTGCGAAAATATTTCACGACGACTTTTGATTTTGCTCATAACGGCGTCAGTAAACTGCATGTTATTTTTTGATTGAGGTGGGCGAGCAGCAAGAATCCGTTGCTCAATAGTAGGCTTTTTCATGCGAGGACCTCCTTGAGATTTGCTTTTGCGCGGCGCATCCAAGTCCCTACGGTATTCGTGGTAATATCGAGTTCTTCGGCAATCGTCTGGTAACTTTTACCTTCCCAAAAATACGCCTTGATTACCTGTGCGTAGACTGGCGGCTCAAGCTCATCGACGGCTTTTCGGAGTGCAGCAATCTCATCGTCATACAATTCTATATCGGCATGTTCGTCTGCATACTGCTCAGGATCATCTATCGCAACAGTTCGTTTGTGTTTACGCAGGTGATCAATCGCTCTGTTTGTCGCTATCCTATAAAGCCACGTCGAAAATCTCGCTTTTGATTCGTCATATGAGTCGAGTAAATCATATGCTTTTATAAATGACTCCTGCGCAATATCTTCAGCCTCTTGTCGATCCTTGACGATATTTTCGCAGTGGATGATGAGTCCTGTCTGATATCGCTCTATCAGGTAGCGATATTGTTCGGTGTGACCGTTAATAACATGTTGAATGATGTGTTTTTCGTTTTCCATATTCGTTCTACGTAGTATACAGCTTATTTATTTCAAGTTTGTAGGGGATTTTTTACTATTTAATAAAGATGGATTATTTATTACTAATATGGTATAGTATATCTACGTCATACCCAGCAACTGGAAGGTAGTACCGTGACAGAATTCACTTATCAGTACCAGACGGATATGCTGTCTGTCAACGGATTGACCGCACAGCAGATCATGGAGATCAGTGAGGCTATCTCACACCTTATGGATACGGCCCCGGGTATTCCTGAGCGGTTCGATAAAGCGTGGAAAAGACGGGCGAGCGTCGATATGGAGCTCGCCAAAGAACTCGTAGTCCATCTCGTGAAGAGTACTGACACTCAATCTCGAATCGACGGAACGTACCTTTTCTCATATCTCGCAGAAATCTGGCATGAGTGTGACGATCTGATTGCCAAAAGCCTCATAGACGAATCAAGAGATGTCGTAAGTGCGGCGCGAGATGCTGTTATCGAGATACTCGAATCAGGTAATCATTCCCTGGAATGGATCATCAAAATCGCGAGTTACGTTCCAAAACTGTAATACAGGCATCTGTCTCGTTTCAAAAGTATGAGCCTCGCTCCTTTTGGAACGGGACTCATATTTTTTTCAAAGAATTTATATAAAAAGAAGAGCCCCATGAAAGGAACTCTTCTACGTTCAACTTCCAAGGAGCTTACCTATCAATAGCGGAAATTGAATTTCTAATCTTTACTCTTAGGGTCGATCTCGCACTAATCAGTGCACACACAGGTACCGCTGAGCGATTTGGTTTCGTTGCACTGGGTGCAATGTTCACCATATCGCTTTTGAGAATTAGGGTTTGTTCGTCCGCAGCTTTGTGCGGGCTTTCCTAGATTCGTTGAGCCTTTTGGCGAATAAATATCAGTTACTTTGATATCTAATGCCTCGGCTAACACCCATAATGTTGATTCACTAGGGCAGTGATCACCTCGTTCGACGTTGTATATTGTCGATTTGCTGAGATGACTTAAATCTGATAAATCTTCCACACTAAGATCGCGTTCTGCGCGAATCTCTTTCAGTAGTTTCAATTTCAACTTCCGTTCTGTTGTAGGTGCTGGTATTCGGGTGAATACTGCAATAGATAGCGTACTACGCATGACGACCCCTGTCAATGACCAGTATGATCAAAGTCACTATTGACAAAACGCCAAAAGTTTGCTACTATGAATATAACAAACGTTTTCTCTCTACAATTCAAATTGCTTCAAGGCGCTGCCTGTAGTAGCTTAATCAGTTGCTACGCAGGACTAAAGCCACGGTGATGCTACGAGAGTAGTGACATAGTCGGAATAATAATCAAAATCAGGCTATATCGGTTGAAAGACTAGATCGGTGAATGTATCCAGTTCTCATGTTTTTTGGTAAACTCTGGCGAACTGCGGAGGATACACTATATGGTTAGGACGTGCGCATTCTTGTTTGCTAGACGCTGCAAGCGCGTTCTGGGGAAGCCCGGAACAGCCTCTACAGGGAACGGCGCAGGACACGGACCACCATCTATAGGCAGCACCTTGGAGCGATTGATATATCCATATGCTCTGTTTGATTTCAGACAGCGTACTTACTTAGACCAAACAAAAATAATAGGCAGTAAGTAACGTAGACAGCACCGGATACAGAGAAAACTTTTGAACCTAGCGAGCTTGCGCGCTAGTAGGTAATGGGGTAACCATACAATACCCTCGCACCAACGCAGGCGAAAACGTTTAAGCAGATACGCTCACGCAAGTGAGTTTATTTGCGTTTCGTTACTTTTCGCCTACTGTATTGCCAAGCTGAGCATAGACGAATTCCATAGGTAGTCCGAATGCGCCAGTATATGAACCTTCAATCCGCTCTATCAGCGTAAATCCAGGCGCATCGTAGAAAATACCGAGCGCACCACTTCGAATGTTTGGATTGTCGTCGCTAGCGAGTCTGCGAAGATTTGCTTCGGTAAATGTCTGATAGGCAATCGTAGCCGTCGCCAAGATGCTCTTTACGCCAGTTTCTGGAGTATATACGGCGCATCCCGTTAGTACATTAATCGTTTGTCCGCTTAGCGCTACTGCGGCTTTAATCGGGTCGTCCTCTCCGGTAAGTTTTGTATATACAAGCCCCGATTCATCAGCCGTTAATGTATCCGCCGCAATGACAACGCTATCTGGATACATAGCAGCGACTTTGTTGCATTTATCTTCAGCAAGTTCGACAACTCTTTCAGAAACAGCTAGGTTATCATAAATGGATTCGTCAATATCAGCTGCAACGACCTCGTACGAAAGCTTCGACGCATCCATAATAAATTTTTTTAAGAATGATCCGGATGCAAGAATAATTTTTGTCATTGACGTATTTCCTTTTATATGATAATATACTTGAATATATTTGTTAATGTATTATATTATAAATCCTTGAATTAGGCAACCAATGACTGACCATATCCCTGCAACACACCCCGAACACTCTTATAAACATGGTCATGAACAAGAAGTAAATTCATTCGATGAGTCTCGTGAAGCACTTAAGCTACTTTCAAAGATGCATATTATTATTTTGGGTATTCCGGGTGCAGGCAAAACAACGCTTTGCGAAGCACTCGAAACTCAAAATGACGACATAAATTACATATCGCTCGGCGAAATTAGCCGAAACCTTCCTCCGGAGTCTCAAGAAAGGCAAGAACTTAATCGTCTGTTTGAGCTTGGCAGTCCACTAGGCATTCCAGAATTCTTCTGCGGACTTGTCGAGCCCTATATCGATGAGGCGATAGATCAAGATCGAGGTTTCATCCTTGATGGTATTCCTAAAAAATCAGAAGAAATACTGCCTCTCCAACAGATGCTTGCGTCAAAGGGCATTGAGATCGATCTCGTTGTATCATGTGAAATTTCGCCGTTGGTAGCTTACGACCGTGTTGGAAACCGGTCATCGAGAGATGGTGACGAAGATACAATGGAGATTTTCGCCAATCGGACAGCTAAATATCTTCAAGATATCGATACATTCAAAAAGCAACTAGGTTCGGATAACAATGTGCCGATCATTGCAATCAACACGGCGGAAAGTAGTGTCGAGCATGCAACAACACGTCTTATCGAGTATGCCCAAAACATCATCAAAAACAATAAACAAGAAGTAGGTGAACGCGAAAGAAGCATTCAGCTATATGAAGCTGTAAAAAATAATGATATCCGAACAATAATATCACTTATAGGATCTCAGTTTGATGATGAGCTTCCTTCGTTCCCTCATGCAACACTCTACGAAAACAATCTTGATGAAATTCAAAAGCATGAAATAGTTGCAGACGTCCTAGCACTTAAGGACCCTGACCTTTTATTGACTCCGTTATTTTTGAAACGTCTTTCAAAGAATTACGTTAACACAACCCTCATGAGCATCGAGCATCTCGCAACGAGCCTTGTAGAGGAAGTGAAAAACCGTTATGGCGATGACTTTTCTAGTGAGAATGTTCAAGAAATCATGGCACAACAGCTAAACCTAAAGAGACTGATAGAATCACTTCAAAATGAACTAGTTGGTCAAAAGAATTTCTCGCACCACATCGAAGAGGAGGTGAATCGTAATAGCACTGAACTCGAACATATTACTGATATATTCCGAAAACATGCTCAAGATTTAGGAATTGACATTAGAGGCTACGACGCAGCGTATTTCATGAAACTACAGCCGCAGCTATGGGGTCAGTTGACGTCAAACAGAGTTATTTCAGCACCCGATTTTAACTATCGACGTACATCCAATGGTGTACCGGGCTCTCATCACTCACTACTACCATTTACAAAGAATAATCGTTCACTCTCGGCAACGAGCATGGGTGAGTACGTTCCGTTTATCGAGGCGGTTTCTTCAACTGAATACGAGTACACCTCAACATTCGGCTTCATTCATTTGATTGGAAAGGATGAATCCGGCGAGGCGTATGGTGTTGAATATCCGATTATGATGCATGACCAACGTTTATTGTCGTTAAACAGCGAGATTATTAACGAGGTGTTGTCGACTGTTGATTCATTTTATAGCAATCACGACCTCTGGCACAATATGATACCCGTTTACTCAGATCACTTCATACTCCATCACGCACATGCACCGCTTTCTTATGGTGGTCGCATGCCTGCTTACGTCGATTTTGGCAAAAAGATGCGCCAAGATAAAGAAGAGTACGAAATAAGTGTTGCAATGGCTCACGCGCGAACTCAACAAGAACGATACTCGGCAGATCCATCGTATCGTGATCAACAAACCAACTTATTACGGACCGCTCTCCAAAGAATTCCACAGTTAAAAACTGAGCTTGCTGATACATGTAGTCAAGATGAAATCCAAAACATTACAGACTACCTTACATTTATGACAGTACGGAGAGCCTACAATGTACTACCGAGTACCGACCCAATATTTGAGGAAATTGATACCATTTTAGATAGTATCGAAGGATTGTCGAAGGTTT
>JACQGD010000038.1:5076-10890 GCA_016199685.1 Candidatus Saccharimonadota bacterium | reverse complement strand
ACCTGCAAGTACTCGGCACTTACTTTATATATACAATCAGCTTTAAACTATAGCATACTTCAGTCAGTTTTAAAAGGGGTACATACCCTGTTCATTAAACGAAAAGAGCCCACCGTCAAGGCTCATACTGGAAGGCTGTTGAGCCCTCACGGTAGAGTTCTTTTCGGTGAGCTTAGCTCACAAGCGCTGCATTCGGTGCAAGCCCAAGGATGTTGACACGATGCCGGAGGTCAACCGAGATATCTTCCCAAAGTACCGCGAAAATATCTTGGAGTATTGCGAAAAAACGTCCCGATTCCCTGAGCGAGTGTCTCATCTGGCTGAGACCCCTATCAAAATGAGAAGGAGTGAACAATTCGATCTGCAATGCTACATCACTTGCGTTGAAGTAGTGGTACTGATCGGCATTACCCACACTCATGTCGGCAGAGGTGTAATAAGGATAAAGTATCCGCTACTCGAAAGAATTGAGTTAACGTTTTGCAAGAATGTCACCTTATCTTCTATGAAGGCATATACTAATTTGCACGTAATGACGTCGAACAAGCCTTCATTTTCGAGCAGAGTCGTATTCTGATCAATAGTTCCATGATAATACGTGAGTCCTTCACGAGCTGTCGCGTTTCTTGCTTTTTCAATGGCAGCTGCTGAAGGGTCGATACCTACGACCGTATAGCCCCTATGATAAAATTCACGCGTAAGCTGCCCCGTCCCACATCCAATATCCAGTTGTTTCTGGCGCTCACCCACTCCCACAGTAGCTATTATTTTATCGATTTCGCCCGTTCCAATAAGCGTGTAATCTCTTCCGCTCGTGTACAAATTGCTCCAATATTGATCAGTACTATCCATAGACTTTAAGTATACCATTTGCCAATAGCGAATGTTTTACTTCGTGCTATTTTAAAGCATTATTAGATTGCGCGGTTCACTTCTTCGAGTGTCGTCTCGCCGCGAAGCGCAGCAAGCGTTCCCGCTTGAATAAGCGTGATGAGTCCAGCTGACTTTTTTGCCTCAGCTTCGATGGCTTCAGGGTTTGCATCGGCAATATCACCTCGAAGGAATTTCTGGATTTCAGTATTGACGACCATCTGCTCCATAACGACAATACGTCCTTTAAACCCAAATGGAGCATCTTCGTGTACTTTTGGTCGCCATAATTTGAAGTTATTAAGATCAATTCCCGGCATTCGTTCCGGTGCAACACCTTCGAGTGTGCGCTTCACCCATTGTTTTGTCGCCTCATCTGGCTCGTACTCTTCTTTTGAAGGGTCGTAGAGTTTACGCACGAGACGCTGAGCGATAAGAAGGCGTATCGCAGAGCTAAAGATAGGATTAATACCGATCATGCCGATCATACGGCTAAATGCAGCTGACGTTGAGTTGGCGTGGAATGATGAGAGTACCAAGTGACCAGTAATTGATGCCTGAATAGCCGTCTTGGCGGTATCGACGTCACGAATCTCTCCAAGCATGACGACATCAGGGTCGAGACGAAGGATTGAGCGAAGGCCGTCCGCAAAGGTTTGCCCGTGCGTCGTATCGATTGGAATCTGAGCAATACCGCCGATCCCGTACTCAATTGGATCTTCAAGTGTCAGAATCTTACGATCGGGCGTGTTGAGTGCGTTTAAAATACTGTAGAGCGTGGTAGACTTACCCGAGCCAGTTGGACCAACCATCATCATCATGCCGCGAGGATGGCTAACGATCTCGTTGATTTCGGAACGCTCTTTTGGAGGGATTCCAAGCAGGTCAAGATTGAGCATACTCTCATCGAAGTTAAACAAACGCATCACAGCATCTTGTCCATACATCGTTGGAACGGTCTCGATACGAATGTTAAGAAGGTGCGTTGCGCCGTCTCTCGTAATGTCTTTCTGAATATGGCCGGACTGCGAAGTCTTTGCTGCCGATGAAATATTTGCTCTCGAGCCAATTGCACCCATCAAGATTCGATACTTGTCTTTTTGGATATCTGCGACCGGGTGCAGGGCGCCGTCAACACGCATACGAATACGAATGTAGGTTCGCTGGTTCTCGATGTGAATATCACTTGCCCCGAGACGATCCGCTTGGTCGATAAGATAATCGAGCACTTGATCGGACCCCACGGAATTCAGCGTACGACTCACTTCTGTGATTGTCGAGCTATCACCCTCTTTTGCAATCGTGATGTCGTCGTAGATCACCTTTTTTGGTGGGTCGTAACGATTCATCAATGCCAAATACGCACCGTTGCTGATCAAGAATACTTCAGCAGTTCTTCCCTGGTCAGAATATTCAACCCGCAGCTTCTCGATAACGGATTGAGGCGTCTGGCTTGTTACGCCAAATCGGTACGGCTCATATTCGCTCCCCATCTGCAATGGAACCATACGATTCTTGTGCATATCTTCAATTGATAAAAGATCACCAACAAGGTCGAGCTTTTCTTCGAACTCATGAGTGTCGAGATAGGATAAACCGAGGATTGCTGCGCGTTGCTGAGTTGATTTTTCGTCATGCTCACGTCGTTGATGTTGGATTTTGCTTTCGTCCATTTGCTCCAGTATATCATAAGCATCATTACGACTGGCGTACATCGACGCGATAATCAAACGAAGAATGCTACAATATCTTTATGCCCGAAATTATTCTTATCGCTCACAACATTCGCTCAACTCACAATGTTGGTGCATTTCTTCGCACCTGCGACGGCTTTGGCATCTCGAAGCTTATTTTTAGTGGCTACACACCATACCCAACAATCGATGGAGACACAAGACTTCCTCACTTTGCAGATAAGCTCACTCGACAGATTCATAAGACTGCGTTGGGAGCAGAAGTGACAGTACCGTTTGAAAGATTTGATGAACCTCCGCTCGATGAGCTCAAAGCCAGTGGCTACACAATTGTCGGTCTTGAACAAGATGAACGTTCAGTCATGCTTAATGACTACAAATCTCCCGAGAAAATCGCATTATTTCTTGGAAACGAAATCGACGGCATCTATCCTGAATTTCGCGACCAATGCGATGATCTTATTGAAATTCCCATGTCCGGCATGAAAGAATCGTTCAATGTGAGTGTCGCGACGGGCATTGCACTTTATGGGCTTCTATTTAATAAGAATTAGGCGCTTATTCCATACTCGATGTATTCGAGCGAACGAATCGGTACTCGAGCTGGGCGCATAATCATATCGCCACCATCGGGCTGATCAAGACTAAATAAGTATTCGACTTCGATATTGAGCGCTATACCGAAATTGTAACGCTCGATTCCAAGATAACTAAGCCCGCGGATATCACCGACAAGGCCAACGCTGTTCACTAGATCTAAGGCCTGTCTATCTTGGTCAGTACTTTCGATAAGCGCTTCTTTTGCTCCTACTGAAGACTGTGCGAACAGGGCCTCGTTCTCCTCAAAATGCAAAACGAGTAGATTCAGTGCTTCATTCGCTAGCTCATACCGTAATTGAGGGTTACTTTGCGTCTCAATTTCTCGCTGAAGGTGCATAGCCATGTCTAATGGGTTGTGTGCATCTGGTAGTCCTGCATTAATTGGCGGCGTCCAAATTTCTCTCATATCACACTCCTTTGAGAGGTATTTTACGCCCCTATCAAATTAAGGGCAAGTTATTTTTTATCTTTTAAGATTCGCGCAAACCAAATAAGCTCAGCGTAAAGTTTTCCGAGTTGCTTTTCGTAGCGCTCACGATGTTCTTCGCTAACGACTCCTTCATCATTGAATACTTTCTGAATATACGGGAAATACACATCCCAGCTCATAACAACAAGTCCTGTCTCGCGCACGGCAGGAACCAGGGATTCAACTGCCCGAATGCCACCCCAGTTGCCATTGCTTACTCCGGCAAAGGCAACAGGCTTATGATTGTAGTTTGCAAGTTCGCTATCAAGCATTCGCTTGAGACTACCCGGAAAGCTATGGTTGTATTCTGGAGTGACGATAAAAAATGCGTCAGCCTTTTCAGTGACTGCCGTATACGTAGGATCTTTACCTTCTGGATCGTTTCCGTCACCTTCAAGATGCAGCTCTGCTGGGTCGACAAAGATGATCTCGACTCCCTCGAGTGCGCGCCCGAAGTCGGCGATGTACCTTGCTGCATGAATTGACATTCGTTGTTTTCGGGCTGTTCCAGCAAGTACTGCGATTGTGATAGTTTCCATAGCTCTCCTATTTCATTACGACACAGTCTTCACTAAGTAATTTCACCAGTTCTCCAACTAGTGCATCACTCGCGTCAACTGTAAATGGTAGTTTAATTGCTGACTTTTTACTCTCGCCAAGCACCAAAATGATATCCGAATTACCGGGAAAGCTACTGCATGTCTGCTTCAACGCGAGGAGCGCTGAATGATCATCGGGATTCTTGATATGCACAAATAACTTCTTCGGTGGCGGAATATCAAGAATTGGTCGCGGTGCGGCTGCAGGTTTGTCTGCTGGCATTGTACTTACTGGTGCACTCACTGAGGGTGTGGGCTCGCCGGACTTGCTTGACTTATAGGCTGCGCGACGCTCGGCTTTCACCTTAGAACTCATTCGAGGTGTTTCCATCTTGCGCCCGGTCGACTCGTAGTCATTGAGCTCTTTGTCGGTAACAATCATTACCTCGTCGGCAATCATCTTAGCATCCGAGCCTAAATTTCCATCCCGGTCACGTGCGCTGATTTTTCCCGTCACACGTACGACCGCGTCCTGCACAAGTTTTGCTCCAACTTGCTCGTAGAGATTTGGGAATACAATAACTTCCGCCTCACTCGACTTGTCTTCGATTCCCACAAACGCCATCTTTGTGCCACTCTTCGTAATAATCGTACGCACCGTACTCACGAGTCCGCCGATAGTAATCTTTTTACCGTCTATCTCTGGGCTGATTCGAGCGAGTGGGATTGTTTGCTCTTCAAAATACGCATCGTAGTTATCGAGTGGGTGCGCGCTAATATAGAGCCCCATCAGCTCACGCTCCCAGGTCAGTCGTTCTTTGTCGGTATGCTTAGCAGGTGCAGTCTGGAGCGTTACAGTCGGCTGAATACTTTCGGCACCAGTCAAATTACCGAATAGGTCAGTTTGACCACTCAGTGCTTCTTTTTGAATCTTGCTTGCAAACGCCTGAACGGTTTCAAGGTTATATAATAGATCTGATCGATCACCGAGACTATCAAATCCTCCAGATTTAATAAGTGAGTCCCACGCTTTTTTGTTGAACTTACCGACACTCACACGCTTTGCAAAATCCTCGATACTCGTAAACTTGCCATCGGCTCGTGCTCGTAAGACTTCTTCGACAGCACCAACACCGACACCCTTGATTGCCGCCATACCAAAGCGAATTGTGCTCTCGCCCGGTACAACCGCGAACTCAACAAACGACTCGTTAATATCAGGATTCAAAACATTGATACCCATGTGCTTACATTCCGTGATTTCGATTGCAAGTCGCTCGATATCGTCTTGGTCACTCGTCATGAGAGCTGCCATAAATGCATCTGGGAAATGGGCTTTTAGGTATGCCGTCCAATATGAAATAAGTCCGTAACAGGCTGCGTGAGATTTGTTAAAGCAGTAATTGGCAAACTCTTCGAGCTGATCCCAGAATAGTTCAGCCGTCTCCTTCTTGGCACCGCTCGTCTTGATAGCACCTTCAACGAAGTCAACTTTCACCTTACGCATGAGATCGATTTTTTTCTTGCCGACAGCTTTTCGGAGCGTGTCAGCCTGGCCGCCGGTAAACCCGCACCATTCTTTGGAAATCTGCATAAACTGCTCTTGATACACTAAAATTCCATACGTCCCTGAAAGCGATGG
>JACQGD010000038.1:0-5047 GCA_016199685.1 Candidatus Saccharimonadota bacterium | reverse complement strand
GGCCCTGGACGATACAGTGCAACCATCGCAATAATATCTTCAAACACCGTCGGTTTAAGGTCGCGGAGGTAGCGCTTCATTCCAGCAGACTCTAGCTGAAACACTCCCGTTGTGTCACCACGTTGGAATAATTCATATGTTTTTACATCATCAAGGGGAAGTTTCGTAAGATCGATATCAGTGTTATATACCTTCTTGATGATACGCAGTGCATTATTGATGATCGTCAGGTTCGAAAGCCCCAAAAAGTCCATCTTAAGAAGTCCGAGTTCTTCGACTTCACCCATTGGAAATTGTGTAGAGACCACCCCTTTTTGCGCCATTTCAAGCGGAAGATAATTAACGAGATTATCCGGTGCAATAACAACCCCACATGCATGCACGCCGTGAGAACGAATCGTCCCTTCAAGTCGGACAGCAAAGTCGAATACCGTCTTGGCCGTTGGGTTTGAATCGTATTCTTTTTTGAGATCAACATCATCAACGATAGATTTCTTAAGTGGAATATGTCGACCCTGTGCCGGAGGAGGGATCATTTTTGATAGTCGATCCGCCTCTGCATAAGGAACTTGGAGTACTCGAGCAACATCGCGAACCGCCGCACGTGCAGCCATCTTACCAAATGTCACGATATTTGATACATGATCGGCGCCGTATTTATCCGAACAGTACTGAATAACTTCATCGCGCCGCGTATCCTGAATATCCACATCAATATCTGGCATTGAGATACGATCGGGATTAAGGAATCGCTCAAAAAGAAGTCCGTACTTCAGTGGATCGAGATCAGTTATTTTAAGTGCGTAGGCAATAATTGACCCGGCAGCAGAGCCACGACCAGGCCCGAAGATAATGCCCTGGTCTTTACCCCAGTTAATAAAGTCCTGCACGATCAAGAAGTAGCCGTTATATCCCATTTTATCGAGAACACCGAGCTCCATTTCAAGACGATCAGTTTGCTCTGTGTTGAGAAGTGGCTTAATATCTTCAACGCTGAGTGTCTTTGCTTTATCTGGCTCAACATCAGCATACCGCATGGCCATTCCTTGATACACGAGCCTGTCCAGGAATGTTTTTTCCGTTTCACCATCTGGCACTGGAAACTTTGGAATCAAAATTCCACCGAGCTCGATCGTTACGTCACACATGTCCGCAATCCGCTTAGTATTCGCGACAGCTTCGGGGTTAGTCGTATTCCATCTGCTGATAATATCCATTGGATCAGTAACATGAAGTTCGAAATCCTTAAGACTCATTCGTTTTTCGTCGGATATAAACGAGCCTGTTCCTACGCAGAGGAGAATTTCATGCGCATCTTGGTCATCATGAGAGAGGTAATGCCCATCACTCGTCACTACGCATGGAATATCAAGCTCAGCTGCAATTTTATCCAATCCTTGGTTGATCTTTACTTGAACGTCCCATTTTGCCGGACAATCTGGATGACCATGATCCTGAAGCTCGAGGTAGTATCGATCACCAAAAATAGATTTATACCATGCTGCCATATCTCGGGCACGCTCATAATCATCATTCTTTAGCGCCTCACCCACCTCACCACTTGCACATGCGCTCAGAGCAATGAGTCCTTCGTTATACTCTTCAAGAAGGTCATGATCAATTCGAGGTTTATAGTACATTCCCTCAAGGTTTGCTATCGAAGACAGTTTCATAAGGTTTTCGTATCCCTTATTATTCATCGCAAGCAAAATAAGGTGATAGCGAGCCTTATCCTTCGATGGGTCTCTGTCGTGGCGGCTGCGCGCTGCGACATACGCTTCCATACCAATAATCGGCTTTATACCAGTGCTTTGCGCTGCTTTGTAAAACTCGATTGTACCGCTCATCGTTCCATGATCAGTTACAGCAGTCGCTTCCATGCCCAGTTCTTTCACCTTGTCTACAAGATCGGGTATTTTACTCAAGCCATCCAACAAACTGTGATGACTGTGATTATGTAAGTGTACATAATCCGACGGTTTGAGCGTCACCTTGTCGGCAACGGCAACTTGAGTTTGTCCCTCCATACTATCCTTATTATAGCAACTTACGCTTAATAAGTATGTATGAGTGCGAAGTAAAAATTACTTCTTTTCAGTTGTCTGAAGCGACTCTTGCGCACCTTCAAAAATCGGACCAATACCCGGAAGTCCGACAAATATACTAAGTAGCCAAATAATCAAACCGATGATGATAGTTCCACCAAGCGCACTACCAATACCAAAGAATAATCCTCGAATGAAGTTCATGAGGTAGATGTTTCGACGATCTTTATACAGATCATTAAACATTTCTTCGATTATTGTCCGCCGTGCACCCATCTGTTCACCACGGACGAACGCTTTCACTGGCGACTTTTTAGTTTGTTTTGCCTCTTTTGCCATGTCGCTTATTTTTTGAAATTGTTCTTTGCGTCTTCGATGGCCTGAGCGCCACGATCTTTTAGATCTTCAGCAGTTTTTGCAGCTTTATCTTTGGCCGCCTCAGATGTATCGACAGCTTTTTCTTTCAGCTCTTTTGCTTTGAGTTGAATATCTGCTCGAGTCTCTTTACCACTTTTCGGAGCTGTAAGAACACCTGCTACTACACCTGCAACCATACCAATTACTGCACCAAATGCAAATTTTTTAGACATATTATTTCTTCCTTTTCTTTAATTTCTTAATTTGACCAAACGCCATTTTTGCTACTATACCTGGAGAACTGAACTTTGTCAGTGATGAAACGACACCTTCAATACCATTAGCGGTACGCTGAGCAGAAGACGTCACATCTCGTATCTGTTGAGTGAGACGGATCAGTAATACTGTCAGTACAATGCCAAGTAGCAAAAATAACGCTAAAAAGATTGACAATATAATGACCAATATTTGTGCCCAGTCCATGAAATAGTTCCTTTGTTAGATTACTAGGTTTAGTATACCATGCTACTCTGAGCCTAAGCTCAATCGGTTTTGCAAATGCTTTCGCAAATCGTCACCCATTTCTTCATGAGCAAGTCCAAAGTCGATAACTGTCTTTAGGTACTCGAGTTTATCTCCGGTATCGTAGTATGTACCGTTTTTAATTTCACACGCATAATGATCGATGCCATCATCAATCATTTTCTGCATAATTGGCTGGATCGTAAACTCACCTTGCCCGTCATATTCACGCTTCGCTTCATCGAGATACGAAAATAGTTGACCAGTAAGGAGGTAGCTACTGACGGATGCAAGATTCGATGGAGCGTTATCTTTTCCAGGCTTTTCAACGATGTGTGATATCTTCATTAAGCCATCGCCCACAGTTTCACCCGCGACAATACCATATCGATCATATTCACTATCTGTCACGACAGGCTTACACGTAAAGACAGGAGCCTGCTTTTGCTTATACACTTCAACCATTTGTGAAAAACGAGTCGGAGATGCAACAATGAAATCATCTGCAAAAGTGTAGATAAACGGTTCGTCTTCGCCGATAAGGTGTGAAACGCAGTCAATCGGCGTTGCATTACCATAGGGTCCTTTTTGACGGACGTAGATGAAATTAGCGAGCTCCGATAGTTCGTCAAGCTTATCTATAAGTGGCTTTTTCTTTTCTCCACCTGCGCGCAGGTTTGCGAGCAAATCTTCATTTGGTGAATCAAAGTGGTCTTCAATAGCACGTTTATTGCTGCTTCCAACAATAATTATGTCTTTTATACCTGCTTCTACGAGCTCCTCGACAACATATTGAATAATAGGTTTATCAATAATAGGCAGCATTTCTTTTGGCATAGCCTTGGTTTGAGGCAAAAAGCGTGTTCCAAAACCAGCGGCGGCAATAACGGCTTTTGTAGGCTGTTTCATTCGTGTCAGCAACCGTTGAGACCGTCAAGGATTCACCCAGTGCCTCCTTTAGTGTGTCTTTACTGACAATTGGGTAAGAAAGTCTCCGCGACAGATTCTCGGCAAGCGTTGTCTTACCACTTCCAGGTGCGCCTTGAATGACAATCAAGTGAGCTGACATTATAGTTTTTCGCGGATGAGTTTTTGTGCAAGCGCTGGGTTTGCCTTACCTTGAGACTTTTTCATTACTTGCCCAACAAGGTAGCCAATTGCTTTGTCTTTACCTTCTTTAATATCCTGAACAGACTGCACACTCGCTGGGTCGTCAAGCACCTCATCGACAATAGCTCGAATAGCGCTTTCGTCACTTACTTGAAGGAGATTTTTTGCCTCAGCTATTGCGCGCGGAGATTCGTCGCCTACGAGTAGTTCGTTAAAAATCTCTTTTGCAGCGGTACTTGAAAGCTCATTCTTCTCAACCATTGTCGCTAACTCTATAAATGGCTCAGATGTCAGCGTCTCCTTACGTTCAGTTGCTTCGTCACTTTGATCAACTGCACTAACAAACCAGTGAGCAACACGCTTCGCCGAAGCATCACCGGCAGCTTTGTGCACCTGGGCAATCACCACTGCATCACTTTGGCGGCTTAGTAGCGCATTCACTACCGAGCTGTCGAGTCCGAGATTCGCCCATTCATTGCGATATTCTCCAGGTAGCTTTGGGACAGTTGCTTGAATTGCTTGAATTTCCTCATCGGAGAGTAGAACTGGAGGAATATCAGCATCTGGCATGTACCGATAATCTTGAGCATCCTCTTTACTGCGTTGACTATTGGTCATCATCTTTGTATCGTCCCAGCCACGAGTTTCCTGCACGACTTCTTGACCACTTTCGACGAGGTCAACTTGTCGGTTAAATTCGTACTCTGCAGCCTTTTCAACGCTTCTAAAGGAATTGAGATTCTTTACTTCTGCGCGCTTGCCTAGTTCGTTTGCGCCTTTAAGTGCTACCGATACGTTTACGTCAAAGCGCATATTACCATGATACAGATCACCTCGCGTAACACCCGCGTATGTCATAAGCCTATGAAGCTCAGCTGCGAAGGCCTTTGCAGCTGCTGGAGAATGAATATCCGGCTCTGAAACAATTTCAATAAGCGGCGTACCAGCTCGGTTCAAATCTACTAGGCTATAGTCGGTGTAGTGCGTAAGCTTTCCTGCATCTTCTTCCATGT
>JACQGD010000037.1:1122-21140 GCA_016199685.1 Candidatus Saccharimonadota bacterium | reverse complement strand
TCTACATAAGTGGACCGACCAAGTGGAAGGTTGCCGACGTCGTTGCACCTCCTGCACTGCGGCCATCGGTCGTCGTGCTCCTTGCAATGCTCGCAGCACCTGGACATTCAGTTCTCCGCGATGTTTACTCAATTAACCGTGGCTACGAAGATTTCGCGAACCGGCTCAATAGCCTTGGCGCTGAAATAGAAACAATTCGAGAGATTTAAAATATATAAAAGAGGTGACACACTATGTCACCTCTTTTATATACTAACCCGACAAGAAAATAAGATGACCAGCCGATCATCTTATTTTCTTGGGGCGAATGATGGGGATTGAACCCACCACCTCCGGAACCACAACCCGGCGCTCTAACCAAATGAGCTACATTCGCCAAACGTAAACTATAATACCATACACAACAGATGAAATCTAGGTTCTAGGCGTATGGATCGTGACGACGCGTTGGCGGCTCAATAAAATGCTGCCGCTTCGTAATCGATGCGTCGACTTGTGCTGGATCTTTTATACTATTACCTTGACGATTACTCATCTGAGCCTTGTCACTAAAGCCACCCGTGCTTGCATCGTAGACTCTCCCCGCTTTTTGATCAGCCGTACGCGCTTTTGCAGCACCATAGCGACGTCCCAGGTGCGAGTGTTGATATGAACCAACGATGCGAGGCTTATTGAGTTGTTCGCGTCTTTTTTCCATAGAAAGTCCACCCATGCCACCGCCAATACCGCTCGCACTTACGTAGCCGCTCGAGTGAAGAACGTCTGAAGTAGATAAATCTGGGTCTATAAATTCATTAAGTGATGCCATTTGTTTTCCTTATGCTTTTTATTTTAGCAAACTTCCTGATATAATATCTAGAGGCAATTATGCGGGCGTCGTATAGTGGCTAATATGTCTGCCTTCCAAGCAAACGACGAGAGTTCGATTCTCTCCGCCCGCACCAAAGAAAATAGAGATCCCAGTGATCTCTATTTTCTTTGGTATAGAGTAGAGTGGACCCAATTCTTGACGCTGCGAGCAGAGCGAGCCGACGAGAGTTCGATAAAGCAACGAAGCGAGAGAAAAATCAGCTTGCTTATTCTTCAGAGCGAGGAAGCTTTCTATCTTTTTGATAAGATAAGTACATGAAAGTACTCGCCATCGCCGATCGTAATCCTGGAATCGATATCGTTCAAACCGTTGTCGACGAGGACATAGAGCTTGTTATTACGCTCGGGATCTTGAGAGACACGACTTACTGGGACTACTCCAGGTCAACGCTATTCCGAAAATAGGCATCTATGGCAACCACGACAGCGGAAATTACATGAACGAACTCGCCATTGCCGATATGCACCTGAAGACTGTTGCCTTCAAGGGGATGACTTTTGGCGGCCTCCAAGGCTGCGTTCGCTACAAGGAAAATCCCGATGCTATCATGAGCACTCAAGATGAGACTTGGACGATGATGTCAGGCTTTCCCACTGTTAACGTTTTTATCACCCATTGCCCACCCCGTGGCGTTAATGATGAAGAGGAAGTAGCCCATCAAGGATTTGACGCACTTCGAGAGTACGTCTTAAAAATGAAGCCAAAATACCTCCTCCACGGACATACCTATCCGACCGAAGAAACAATGATCCGAAAGCTAGCCGAAACAGAAATTATATATGTCCATAAGTACAAGATTGTTGACTTAGAGGCTTGAGGAAGAATTTAGCATCGCTCCGATAATTTCATCATATACAGTATACGATCGCAGGTCATTTTCTTTTGAAAATCGACTATAATACTCCATCATAATGCCATCATTTACTTCAAGAATCATCTGCTCACCACTTGCCGTTTCAACGATATCGACTGCACAGATTCGTAGGCCCAGGGCTGCTTGTCCGACAACGGCAAGTTCGACCATAGTCTTCGTTGGAGTGATGTCTTTAGGCGTCGCACCCATGCCTAAATTAAACATTTTTAATTCTGTCGATTGAGCGGGACGTTTATCGTACGAAAGCAACACATGACCATCGAGTACTATTAGGCGAGCTTCTCTCACTATGTCTAACCGCGGCGAGATAGCCCAAGCCTCGACACTGCTTTGCTGTATTGCCGCGTACACATCAGACTTACTTGCAAAGGCCTGAACAAGATGTCCGCTCGTACCGACTAAAGGCTTGAGAACAACTTCATTCCAAGCTTCAGGGATCGTCAACTCAGCTACTTTTGTCCGCAGCAAGCGGTGAGGAACGGCCGGAATGTGCGCAGCTTCGAGCACTTCGTATGCGCCAACTTTATCTTGCGCCAAGTTCGCCGAAGCTGAGTTGTTCAGTGAAAATTTATAGCCAAATATTCGCCCGACAGAATCACCTTTTCGAATATCAAAAATCCAGTTATCGCAGTAGCTGGTTAAAGTTGCGCCGCGCTCATAACAAATCTGCCGAATTAGCTGAACCATGCGCCGATCAACGATGTAGTCTCCTTGTTGCATTTCCTCATTATACGTCGCCACTCTTGCATGCGGTAGTAAAGCTGAGAGAAAGTAGGTATAATCTAGAACACGCCCCGATAGCTCAGCTGGATAGAGCAGAGGACTTCTAAGCCTAAGGTCGCAGGTTCGAACCCTGCTCGGGGTACCAAATTGAAAATTATATATATCTTATCATTCTGCTATAGTAATTCTTATGAACACAGAAAAATCAAACACTTTATTAATATCGAAAAAGTATCGTACCATCACTAAAATAGTTTTGGTTACAGGTATTTTATTATTTCCATTCGTGATTCTTTTTGTGATTTCACAAATCCCCGACCCTAACGAACCAGGTGGCTGGGCAATCTTTCTAGGCTGGATATTTTACGGACCACCTGCAGTTTTGAGTATAGTACTTATAGCACTAGGCTTAACTCGCGTTGCACACATTAAGCATTCACGCAAAGTTGAAACCATCGAGGATAATGGTGACCAATCCATAGAACAATAATATCAGTACGATAAATGAATTATCATTCTAACTTCGTAAATCACGCTGTACCAAATTTGAAAATTATTTATGTTCTGCTGCTTATTTAGACTAAGTTGGTAATGTGTACTTTGCTATTATTAATCTATGGATTACATTCAAAAATTCACACTAATACTCTTTAAGTTACTCGATGAGCGTATCATTCTTCAACGTCGAACAAAAGATGCTCCGTATGGAGCTGGGTTGCTGGGTATATTTGGCGGTTGGGTCGAAGATGGTGAAACGGTCGATGAGTGCCTACTTCGCGAAATAGACGAAGAAACGTCTTTACGTGCAAAAACCCTAACACCAAAACTAATGACAGACTTTATTATTGAGGCTGGAGCAGATTTTAATAAAGATAGGCATTTTTACTTATACGAGACAGACGTCGCTAATATGGACTTTGATGTTTACGAAGGCGATGGTGCAGAAGCTTTTACTATTGATGAGGTCAAACAGCGCAAAGACTTAACGGGAAGCGCAAAATACACATTCGACAATGTCCTATAACAGTAACCCAGTTCTCACTTCGTGAAAGAGCGTAGAGACTTTTGTTCTTCTAGACTAATACTTATGGTAAAATTGCTTCAAAATATGCAACCTAAAAAAATGAAACTCTCAGTAAAAATATTGATCGGGCTTGTGCTGATCCTGTGTGTGATTATTGTATGTAATATTGGCCTGTTCAAGATTCGTGACGGCTCTAAGTATCCCGCTAGGGAAAAGGCCGCTCCTGTTCTTGCAAAATTGCAAGCACTTGGCGGTAGTGAACTATGCAAATCGGAACATAACGGTATTCAAAGTTTCGACGAATCTTTCACACCGAAAAAACCCGTCCCCATGATTGAAGTGTTTTATACATTTACAAACGCACCCACTAACCTTAAAATACTCTGATTCAGTCCCTTCAAGAAGCCGGCTATCCAGTCATTGAAGACGTTGATGAAATTTCAAGGTTAAAACAAGGTATCGAAGATGGCAACACGACCGATAACAAGTACAATGACGAAACAGATATACTCTACTATTCAGGCGCAGACGCAACAGTCAACTTAAAAATATTTCGAAACATAAAAGACGTTCCTGGGTGCAGAGTAACCAAAGGTCTACAAAAAGATATCTCTGTATCGAATAACGACGCACTCGTCAATCTAAAGATCGCCCTCCCACAGAGAGAAGATTAGCAGTAGACAGTAAAGTTCTAAACTAAGAATTCACACCGTATTAAACTGACGATGTCTAGAGATCTCACCGCAGATCCCTTTGTTTTGATAAAATGGATATATGACAGAAATCCCGAAAAATAATCCTGAGAAAAAAGAAGTAGTCGACGACAACGATCGCAAATTTACGCTTGAAACTATTGACCCTCAGTTCTTGGCTGAGAATAAAACAAAATCGTATACACTCATTACGGATTGGCTAGAAACGAATGATGCAGATGAAACTAAAATCGTCCGAAAAATATTCCATGAGGGAAAAGACGAGGAGAAAGTTCAAACGTTACTTATTGCAAAAATCACAGTAGGTGGAAATAGAACTGCAGAAAAGAAAGAAATTAGTGATGATGAATACAATGAATATTTGAAACAGACAAAGATTCATATTGAAAAGACCCGCTACGAATTTGATATCGACCAAGACGGTGCGAGATTTAATGCTAAATATGATGAATTCAGTGACAGTAATCTTCGAGTATTAGAAGTTGGTCCCGACACTTTAGGTGAAAATAAACAATTTAAACCAGAAGACTTTAAATATAGTCTGCATGAAGTTTCCGACGATATCAGCTTTACAGGATTTCGTGTAGCTAGACATATTAATTAGTGATCAATTCGGCTCTCACTTCATGAGTTACGCCGTATCAAATCTGAAATTATTGCACAAAGTGAATTTACTGATCACTAAACAGTTGCTTTCGCGCTAATGCAACTGCACCATGCAATATTGTACCCTTTCCAAGGATAAATCCTGGAAGCTACACCTTATGTGATCCGTACCTCTCCTGCTAAACTTGTTACTGTGACTTCAAATCAAACCATCAGCGAAGCGATTGCCACGCTAGAAATTTTGGATATACTAGCGATTGATAAAGCTGGAATTCTGCTGGTGTTTGCCGGTTTAAAGCCTACGGCATTAGTAGTATTAGAATCTGACATATGGGCGAACGGTGAAACTGAAAAACAAATAGACCAAAAAGTATGGTTAAATTTACAGTTTATCCTAGACCGACTTGCGATAAAATACGCTACTCACACAAATAGTATGGGTGCTCAGAAACGCATGCGAATAATGAATGTCTATATCGCAAAGGAGACAACACTTGTAAGAGAAGTTGCATTGGCACACCGACATGGTGACGAGAGACTGCTGGGCGAATTATTCGGGTATCCACCCACTTCAGTCCAAGCGTTCTTGGATGATGATTGCATTGATCCTTTAGAATTACCCGAATCTACTACGGCTGTGACTTCTGAAGATATGAAATTCTTAAATCACAGACTTTCAAAGAAGAATTGGGAAAACGAAATTAGCTACCTACCTACCTATGCCGCGCAAGTTAGGCAACTCAGTCCAGCTATCTATGCTCGGCGTCTTCTGTAGAATCAGTCAAGTTGAACTGTATTAATAGTATCCTTTCACACGATTTTAAGAGCTGGAACTTTGCTATACTAAGTCTATGATTGGTAATAATTTCTTACTCTGGGAAAATGATAGTTTTGTCATAAAGACTCCTTACAACCCACACACTTCATACGCTGAAGGATTACACCTTATCGTAACGACGAAAGCCGAACATGAAACTGCTTGGGATGATCCAGAGATTTCAGCAGAAGCATTTAGAATTGCCGCGCTCGCCTGCGGGATTATCAAAGAGCTGCAATTAGCTCCATGGTTTAATCTTCAGTCAAATGGCAATTGGGGATTACTCCCTGACGCACACACGTTTTTTCATATTCATATTTACGGCCGAAACAAAACAGATGGCTGGGGCAAGCCAATTATCCTCCCGGAACTACCGGGTACCTACAAAAATGAGCCGATGCCGGAATCCGATCGTCGTATTCTGATAGATGCGTTCGAGAACCTCGTTTAGGTACGCTGCTGTCACAGGTGATACTCTCGACTCGATTTCAGAACTCTGTAATATCGCTTCTAAATCCGCTATTGATCAAAATTCTTGCTATGATTGAAGTATGAATTCAAATACACCACTCGGTGTAGTTTCCTACCCAAACAATGAGCGTAGCGATGACTACCTTTTTCGAGTCGCACTTAAAGCAGTGATAATCAACGAAGAAGGTGAAATCCTTATTGTTAAAGAAACTGGCCGTGACTGGTGGGACATACCCGGTGGTGGCCTTGACCACGGCGAATCACTAAAAGAAGGGCTCACACGCGAGCTACTTGAAGAAGTGGGATACGTGGGGGATTTTGAATTTGAGCCGCTCGAAATGAGTGAACCGCAGATGCTTGTCAGTCGCAACATCATACAAGTGAGAGTGACATTCTTAGTAAAACCAACGAATTTTGTTTTCCGACCTGGCGATGATGGTGACGAAGTAAGATTTATCGATCCCGACGAATTTAAGGACTCACTCTTAGAAAACGAAACGCAGATTTATAGATATAGTCAGCTCGCCCTAAAGCGACTTGCAGCCTCCGAGTAACTTTAGTCCTGAACCCATTTTTTAAAATTATTCAGCAAAAAGTGCATCAAGTCTATTGAGCTGACTCGTAAATCCTTCGATCATCCCCATGTTTATGAGCTGCTCGATTTGTTCTGCATCATCCGCTATGCTTGTGCTAACAATTTTTGTCTTTCCATCTAATTCGATGAACTCATTTGTCACTTTTAACGCTGGCATCTCACTATTGAGCGTCGCCACTTCGTCGGAAAAGTAATCAATGTAGGTGAAGCTATCGGTTGCATGTACATCTTGGAGCTCCATCACACCCCACGACGTTTTTCCGAACCACTCACCTTGATTTTCGTCGATACATTTCATACCATAGTGAACTCGTCCACCTTCTACAAAGTTGAATTCTTTTGTCGTCGTTTCCCAGCCTTCTGGTCCCCACCATTTCTCAAACAACTCTTTAGTTGCATATGCATTCCATACCTTTTCCTTTGGTCCGTTTGCAACAAACTCAACGATAAGCTTCTTGTTTTCCAAATCCTTAGTCACTTTTACTTCTGGCATAGATCCTCCTTATTGTATTAACGCGTCTAATTTGTCGTATCGGCCTTGCCACATGAGACGATACTGCTCAAGGTACTCATCCGCGCCCTTGAGTGCATCTGGCGCAAGTGACACCATTTGCTTCCTGCCCTCTTTGCGCTTTACGATGAGCTTGGCTCGCTCCATCACCATTAAATGCTTAGAGATTGCAGCGAAGCTCATATTGTAATGCTGAACGAGATCACTTACTGACAACTCTCTCCTCGAGACACGTGCAAGTATGTCGCGCCGAGTAGGGTCTGAGAGCGAAGAGAATAGGAAATCAAGATGTAATGCATATTCAACCATTTGGTTTAATATTACTAAATAAAAATAGCAATGTCAAATTTTAGGTTTCCCCATATGTGCCATCTCTCGCCACATAATAGCGACACCTCAAGAGAATTTGCTATAATAGTGATATGAATAGTTTACTTTTTGCCACTGCTTCGACATTGCTCCTGAGACTTGGAATTTTCGCGTTTCTCCATGTAAAGTACCGAGAATTTAGTATTTTTAAGAATACCATCAGTGATTACGGCACGGGAAAGTCTCGACAACTGTATAGCCTCATGAGCATACTCTCAATCATCGCCTACATTGCATTGTTTACATATTTACTACTCAGTAACTTTAGTCCGTTAGGGACTGCATACATCCTCGCAATCGCCGCAATAGGATCAATTGCAATTCTTTTCTTCCCAACCGATCGTACGGGAGATAAAGTAACACGAAGCGGAAGGATTCATTGGCTCCTTGCCATCGTAAACTTCGCAGCGCTTTTTGTTTTTATGACAAATGCACAAATTCCAGCAGTATCCGTTCAGCCTGAAATTTTGGTAGCTATGACATGGATCGTCCGTATTACATTCTATATGTTCTTAGCATCACTTGTACTACCGAAGCTTCGCCGTCATTTCATTGGACTGACCGAGAGATTATTCCTCATAGCAACACCAGTTTGGTTTATTACTTTCGCAGTTTTACTGATTGCCTAATTGAACTATTGTTTACCTAAAAAGTAAGCGACCCCACGTCAGTGACGCAGAGAAGCTTACTCATGCATCACCGACGCGGGGTGTATTTAGTTGTAGGTCCTTAGGTCAATTGGCGAACTTTGAGATGCTTGAGCAGCTCATCGACAGTGTCGACAACGGTCACCAGCTCACGATCACCCGCACGAACAAACTCGTCGTCACGGGCGCGATTGAGTAGCGCCTTGAGATCGTCGTAGTAACCTTCGACATTGAGCACGAACGCAGGCTTAGTGTGATACTTCAGCTGCGACCATGTCAGTGACTCGAAGAACTCTTCGAGCGTACCGAAGCCTCCGGGCAGCGTCACGAGAAATGACGAGAGGTCGTACATACGTACCTTACGTTCCTGAATAGTTCCCACGATTTGCAGATCGGAGATATCCTCCCTGCCCCATTCTCTGTCCATCATGGACTGTGGAATGATCCCGGTGACATATCCACCCTTGCTGAGTGCGCCGTCCGAGACTGCGCCCATCATGCCACTGCCACCAGCACCGTAGACAAGGCCAAAGCCTTCTTGTGCCAAACGCTCACCCAATTCCGTAGCCGCCTTGACGTACGCGGGATTCTTGCCATTGCTTGCACCACAAAAGACGCAAACGTTGGTCTCTTTCGATACCATGAGAACTCCTCAAGTTGTCGTTTTCGTAACCCTACAGAAATTATAATGACATTTCTATTTATATTAGTCAAACTATGTCGAAGATATCTGACGTCGCGAACGAAGTCGTAGGGAAATTGAAGGACTAGTACCTAGCAGTTACATCTGGCGGTATCTCACTTTTAAGGCTTGCTTACGAATCAAAGAGTCTGGCAGTATTGCCCCCACTTGTATACTTTCGCTATACTAAAAGTTATGAAACACCCTGTCTTTATATCTGGAAATCAGAATAAAATCAATTATTTATCGAAAACCCTGGGCTTTTCACTATCTCATCAAAAGATTGATTTGGACGAAATTCAATCGAGTGATCCACAAGTTGTTATCGAGCATAAAGTCAGACAAGCGTATGCGCTCATACAACAACCCGTACTCGTAGAAGACACCTCCTTAACATTTACGGCGCTCGGGAATCTTCCTGGGCCTTTCATAAAGTTCTTTGTAGATGCAGATAATGGTCTCGAGAACATGTGTCGCATGTTGGATGGGTTCAATGATCGGTCTGCATATGGCTCCGTCATTTATGGCTACTACGACGGAAAAACAATCGAATACTTTGCGGGGAAACTCTATGGGACAATCGCGCAAAATCCTCGCGGCAGCGGTGGGTATGGCTGGGACAAGATATTTGAGCCGGAAGGCTACGAAGGTAAAACGAGAGCAGAGCTATCTCCTGAACTAGACCTTGAAACCTATAATAAACTGCGGGATACAGAAGGGCTTCGTCAGTTTTTAAATGCATAAATGGTACAGTAGTAATAATGAACACTTTACCTAAAGTTGCAAAAGTAGTTATTATAGATCACAACAATACCTACCTATTGATGACGCGCGGCAACCATCCGACCTTCGGAAATGACGCAGATCTACCTGGCGGAACATTGGACGAGGGCGAAGAACTTATCGATACAGCACTCCGTGAAGTCGAAGAGGAGACGGGCATCATTCTCGATCCTCGCCAGCTCGTACAATTGTACCTGGGCGATGATTACTCTCCTGGCATAACACTCTATGCGCTTTTTGTTGCACATGTTGATCATCGACCGAGTGTGACGATAAGCTGGGAGCATAGTTCGTACGAATGGCTTCCAAGGAAACAATTTCTGCAGCGTGCGCAAAAAGCCAACGACACATATATGCACATGACATATAACGTAGTGCGTACATATAAAAAGTCATAATCTTCGCTACTACGCCACTGAAAGTATATAATTAATGAGATGACAAATTTACCCTTAGCAATTCAAAAGATAGCAACAACTGACACTCAGACCCCATCGATGGTCGTCAATGCCATCAAGAATGCTCTTGCTGAGAGCAATTACAAAATTATTGAGCTCAATGAACAAAAGCCATGGGGCGCATATTTTCGGCTCGATAGTACGATGACCGAGTCGTTTTTAGCAGACTTTTTTAGCGGATTGACACTTGAGAAAGCACGCCTCGGACATAAAGGAGCTGAGTTAAGCCCAAAGATCCTTCTTGTTGCACCGGGTCATCGGCTAAGTTGGCAGTACCACCATCGGCGTGCAGAACGATGGGCGTTTCTTACGGGTGGAGCTTTCTATAGAAGTGACGGCGATGACGAGGGAGTCATATGTGACGCTAAACCTGGAGATATTGTGCAGTTCAATCAGGCAGAGCGACATCGACTCGTTGGCGCACGAGAACACTACACTATTGTTGCGGAAATATGGCAACACACTGACAGCGACCTAGTATCTGACGAAGAGGATATCGTTCGATTAGACGACGATTACGGACGATAAAAGCAATATAATACACTTACTCAACTCACGTTTGCTATAGTGTAAGAATGAATACTGCTATAAAAGTTGTTCTCCTCGATTACGGACGTATTGTCGCCCCAGAAGATGGGGCACCTGTGACTCAAACAGTATATGGTGCACCTCCACAGGATAAGACTGCTGCAAAGATTTTCGGCTCGCTTCGTCACGACCTTGCAGCTGGCAAGGTAGATGAGGATGATATTAAGTCTTTACTCATTAATGAGGGTTACATCATACCCAACGATTACGAGGAGCGTTGGCGCCATACGATAGAAAATCACCTTCGCCCCACTTCTGAAATGATCAATCTTATTGAAACACTCAAGCTAAACCACTATACAGTTGCCCTACTCTCGAACGTATGGCCACTTTCGGCAAAGATTATCGCTAGCAATGGCTGGTACGACCACTTTGATAAGATCTATTTATCATGCGACATGCATCTCGCTAAACCAGATACAATGATCTACGATACAGTACTTGCGGACCTTGCCGTTAGTCCTGATAGCGTATTATTTATCGACGATAAGCTAGTGAACCTAAACTATCCTCGGGAGCTTGGTATGCAAACACTCCACGCCGATAATCCAGATGATGCAGCGACAAAAATTACGCAGTTTTTAAAGCTTCAGTCACCTAAATAGTTAGTTCAACAAAACAGGTACTCTCATACTCAGAAAGAGCCGCTTGTGTCATTTGATGGAATCATGACTGTACCTAGGAGTCGAGCGATATTTTGTCCCCAATATCGGGCACCGGGGTGCGTCAAATGCGACCCATCGCTGCTTATGAATACATCTGCATTTCCGTTACCCTGCGGCGATCCCTCGCGACCAGTTCCACTCATAAAGTTATGATTACGAAGATCGACATATGCTGTTACATTTGAGTTTGCAGTAGCAGCGGCACGTAGCCCATCATTCATCGCGTCCATTGCAGCATCAGTCCATCCTGTACATTCTGGCCCAACAACGATTAGTGGAGTGTTTGGACGTGCATTGTGGAGTGTCGACCACAAAGACTGAGCAGCCGACACCACATTGCTTACCGAGAATGACTTGTCATTCGCAGTACTCCATACAACGACCGCATCGACGGCCGGTATAGCAGCGAAGGCATTCATACGCGACACTGAGCCATATATTCCGCCTGCGCCATACCCACCATCTGCAATATACCCAGTACCGATAACCGCAGCACGCCAGACGTCAAGACCAGTCTCTTGCACAAATTCACCAAATAATGCACCTGCAGAAATTGATCCTGAGTTTCCAGGAGCGACCGCATTAGCTGTATTTATTCCGCCTGCAACATACGAATCACCGATAACCGCGAGCTGAAATCCTTTTGATGTCGGTACCATTGTGGCACCCGGATTAATACCAATCCCACGAAATGTCGTCGCCGACATGCAAAGGCGCCACTTGCGCCACACTGCCGTTGACTGGGTGAGCGTCCACGTAGAAATGCTGTCACCGAAGTCCGCATGCTGGTATGTGCCGTCGCTAATGCGCATATCATCGACAATCGCCCAAACGTCCTGCTTACCGACATTATAGAAATTAGCACGTATCGTCGTAGCATTAGACCAAAATTCAATCTCAATTGCATTTGCAACGACTGATCCGTCCAGACCAACATTAAAGTTAACTCCAAGCGTGGGGTCTGAAAATGGAACGAGCTGACATCCAGCATAGCGATAATGACCAGCTGCATTATTCCATGCGTAGAAAACTGGAGCAGTTGTCTCGCCGGTTGCGATACTTGAAGTTATCGAGGTATTTATGCCCTTAAGTGGACGATAACTGGCCGCAATTGGTCTTTTTAATTTCTGAATCGCCGTATCTGCCTTCGAAAGAGATGTCTGCACGGAGCTTGAGAGTTTTGACTCTTGAATACTTCCATCTGCAACAGTACTCTCGCTCACTGTATTATTTTTTAGCGTACCGTCAGCGTTAAGTGATTGAGTAAGAAAGTCATTAAGAATCGTCCCCCAGCTACCGCTATCAGAACCTGGTTGTGGAAGTCTTGCCATTTTTTCGCCTACCTCTTATAAAGAATAACTATTATGCTTACATTGTATACAAATGACCCCCTTAAGTAAATATAGCTTCGTTCACACTTGAAACACGATGATGCAAGATAATGTAAGGAAAGATATAAAATTTCATAATTATTTAACAATTTTAGTATAAGCTTGAAACAGATACACAATATAGAGAACACCAGATATGAAATTACTACTTATAGAAGATAATACAGCCCTTGCAGAACGTATCAAACAACACCTTGTCAGCAGCCGCTACCTCGTTGATATTGTCAGCAGTGGTGAGGACGGCCTTGAATACGTTAAAAAGGTTACTTACTCGACGATCATTCTTGATCTAGGACTGCCAGGTATACCGGGTGAGGCGGTCTGTAAGAAACTCAGAGATGCCGGTGTCGAATCCCCAATTTTAATCCTGACTGGAACTGGTGAAACCAATATAAAAGTGAAACTACTCGATACAGGAGCAGACGATTATCTTACGAAACCATTCGATAGCGGTGAATTACGCGCACGCGTTGCTGCGCTCGTACGTCGCCAACCTCTTCCCCATCGAAAGCCACTCATTCGTTATAATGACATCGTTATCGATACCGAAGAGCGTAAAGTGTATCGTAATGAAACCCCAATACAGCTTCGCCGAAAAGAATTCGACATATTAGAGTACCTTATCGCAAATCACGGTCGTGTACTGACGCGAGAAATGATCGTAAACCATGTATGGGATACGAGCAAAGGTGACTATAATAGCTCAGTAGACGTCCATATAAAGCATCTTCGAGATAAAATCGATCGACCATTTGCCGTTCGTTATATAAAAACCGCGTACGGACTTGGGTACAAGGTCGATGTGCCTACATAATAAATCAATGAAAGGATCTATGATGATTGAAACTGTTTACTCTCTTCTGACAGACGAAAGCACACGTTCTGTTGTCGCAGTTGAAACATTGCTTGCAGAGCAAATATCTGCTGGTGTTCCATGGTTTGATGATGCATCGTAACTAGTATGAGTAGGAAATTGACAAAAGCCGGATTATCATCCCGTCGTTCATCTTTCGACCGGCTTTTTGTCATGTCCAAGCCGTACTCACTTCCGCTACGCCTACGCATGTTCCGTCTGTCACAGCTCGAGCTTCTTGGTACACCACGAAATCTTTGTTGGCAATTCATATGTCCTTCCTCGTATTATCACCTGTCTTGGAGTTATGTTTTATTTAGCTATTGCTGGATATTTAATTGTCAAAGAACGATTCAAACTTGCCGCATGGTTTGTCATAGGGCTCTACACTGCTATCGCCGCAGCTATCCTATGGTCATGGAGCATTAACGCACAGGTTGGACTACTGACGCTGGGATTCGTTATCGTCCTTACAAGCACGCTACTTGGCGCACGATACATATTGCCGTTTACTGCAGGTATTGTCGTGCTTTTAATTTATTTCCAGATCGCATCGAGTCTCGGCATCACAACCCCCGACACAAGTTCACTTTCCAATAAATCAACAGCGGCTGACGTTATCGGCTATAGTATCATTTTTTGCGTCTTTGCACTGATCGCATGGCTTTCTCGCAGGCAAATGGAGCAAGCATTACGACGAGCACTCGGAGCTGAAGCTGCGCTCGAACAGGAAAAAAAGCTGCTGGCAGTACGCCTTGAAGCGCAGACGAAACATCTACGTGAAGTTCAGCTCGAGGAAATGCATCAGTTGTATAGATTTGCAGAACTTGGCCAGATTAGCACATTCGTGCTTCATGAGTTAGCAAACTACCTTACTATTCTCACTCTAGATATCGATGATATTGGTCAACGACACTATCAATCTCAGGCAGTCACGAATGCAAAAGAGAGTATCGGCCATCTCGATCAAATGGTTGACCAAGTGAGGCGAAGACTTCAAGAAAACAATGAAACGGAAGACATCAATATTCCTGCCGTAATTCGGGAAACACTGGAGACGCTTAACAAAAAAATAGCTGACGCTCGTATTAGCGTATCGGTTAAAAAAGCAGGCGTGCATAGCAATTCAGTCATCGGCGACCCCCTTGTCCTCAGTCAGGCGCTTGCGATTCTTCTCAATAACGCCATCGATGCCTACGGCGGTCACCAAAGTAAAAAAGAGCGCAAGATTGAGATATCTATTTCGTTTAAAGCCCATTCTATCGACCTGTTCGTCACTGACTATGGTGTCGGAATTTCTGCCGAAAAGAGGCTAGAATTATTCGAGCCCTTTAGAAGTACGAAAGTACATGGCATGGGGATTGGGCTCTATATTGCAAAGAAGATGATAGAGTCGCATTTCAACGGCTCATTGACACTTGATTCATCAACGAGGAGGACACGCTTTATTATCTCTTTACCTGCGCATTTGCTAAAAAAATAGCATCATGAACGTATATGACTATCTTCAGAAGCAAACGACAGCACCCGACCTAACAGAGCCCGATGCAGCAATGCTCCTCATCGCTCATAAATATATACATTTTAGCGACTTGCAACTAAGAACACTCATTGATAGATTACACGGTCAATCACTGGACTGGATTACGAATACCTCACTCTTCTCTACGACGCTTCGGTTACTCGCACTCGCAAAATATGACAGTCATCTTCTCGATGGTGCAGTCATGGCATTCTATATCAAGCGACTTATCTCGGCTGAAATATCACCGGGTGGCCCGTACAAGGTATCAGAAGGCGAATCAGAAATCATAACCAATGCAGCCATCGCCCAATTATTCATAACCCTGACCATGCCCCTCCCAAAAATAGAGCAATATCTCCGTGTTGAACTCCAGCGTTTTTCGATAAAAGAAATATCACCTACAGATGCATGGATTCTTTTCTGGCCAAACGATCTTTCTCTGAATAAAAAAAGTTATCATGATATTACGAGTAAAATCTCCCCTATTGCCCGCAGTATACTCTCACTCCCTGAACTTAACGAGGATGTGCCACCGACTACTAGGCCAAATATAGTAGCCCAGCAAGTACTAGACGAACTAAAATCACTCAATCCACTACTCCATTCAACAGCCCGGACCGTATGGCGCTCAATCGTTGCAGCTGATAAACATTCCGAAATAACACTGCTCTCGTCCCATTTTACAAATGCATTATCAGCAAAAAATCGATTGAAGGACGCTGATCTTCTGACATTAAATAGAGCAAATTTTTACAGCTGGATGGCATATACTCAGTATGATGACTTCATAGATAGTGAGGGGATGCCCCTTCGTCTTCCAATCGCTAACATCGCACATCGGAAAGCATATACACTCTACAACGAGTTTAGCCTTGGCATACCTTATGCATCAAATCGAATAAATACCTGTTTTGATCAAATGGATCGTGCGAATCTTTGGGAGTTAACCTATTGCCGTCATTCAGTTGCAGGCAGTCGTATTACGATTAATGCGCTTCCTTCATACCGAAATAAGATACTATTAGCACAGCGCGCCGGTGCCCACATATTAGGCCCACTGCTCATACTGGAGTCTTGCAGAGCAGTTACACCCAAGCAGCGCCATCTTATGCACCAATACTTAGCACACTATCTCATAGCACGTCAGATAAATGATGACATGCACGATTGGAAAGATGATCTCGCGCATGGACATAGTAGTTTTGTAGTCACGTTTCTCCTTCGTAAAACAAAAATAACTTCTGGTACCTATACCCTCGCACGGTTGACCGAAATACTACAAACGTATTTTTGGAAAAAAGGGCTGAGAGAACTGCATGAAATAATTCTTCACCATACCAGCTACGCACTCACCTCGGCAACCGCTAGCAAGCTATTCACCAATCTCGATAATCAATTTATAGCTACAACTATACGTCCCATCATCAATTCAGTTACCAAAGGCATGAGTGCTATTGATAATCAGAAAACATTTTTAGATATCTATTCAAGAAAACTTTGATCCCTAAAGCTGGGCTTTCTCGGCGCCACCAAGCATTGTCGTCACTTGATCGAGTGTTAATTCGATTGTACTTCCAGGTACAACACTCCCTGCGAGCATCTGCTTTGCGACGAGATTTTCGACAGCACGCTGAACGATGCGGCGCATAGGCCTTGCTCCGAGCCGCGGATCATATCCTTTATCTACGAGATATACTTTTGCATCATCTGCAACATGAATTGTCACTTTTTGTAGTGCCATTTGCTTGTTAATACCCGCGAGTATAAGATCGATCACCTGAATAAGCTCGTTTTTCTCCAGCGGGCGGAATACAACAATTTCATCAAAACGATTGAGGAACTCTGGCCTAAATTGATTCGTATTAATAAGTTCATCTGTAAGTTGCTTTTCGAAATCTTGTAATTTATAGCCTCGTTCAATGTATTCACGAATTCGATCTGCTCCCGCATTGCTTGTTGCAATGACGATTGCATCTCGAAAACTTACTTCTCTGTTTTTTATATCACGGAGGATACCCTCGTCAAGTAATTGCAGAAGTGTCGTAAGAACCTGTGGATGAGCTTTTTCTATTTCATCGAGCAATACAACACTAAACGGCTGCTTCATTGCTTGTGCAGTCAGGCTTGTCGGATCTTCGGCACCATCGGCTATAAGTCGAGAGACGTCTTCGGGCCGAACATACTCGTTGAGATCTAGGCGAATCATACGGTCTTCACCGCCAAAGTATACATCAGCGAGCGCCTTGGCAAGCTCTGTCTTTCCTACACCGGTTGGCCCCAAAAATAAGAATGTCCCGATTGGCCTATTTTCATTGCGCACACCCGCACGTGCACGTCGAAGCGCATCGCTTACAACCTCAACTGCACGCGTCTGGTTGATCATACGTTTGTGAATAAGCGCCTCAAGATTCAATAGCTTCTCTCGTTCATCTTCGCCACTTGCGACGCCAACTTTAATATCCATCGTTTGTTCAATTGCCGCTTGCACAGAATTAGCAGTAATAAGTCCACTTTCTCCGTAGTTAGCTGCGCTTTCTAGCAACTTCAGTGCTCGCCCGGGCATCGCAAGATCATGAATATATCGCTCACTCAAGCGATATGCCTCAGCAAGTGCTTGGTACATATAGCTCACATTACGCTGAAATTCTGTAATAATGAGCTGATCTTGCATCACGGCTATAGTTTCTTCTCGGCTCGCAGGGGCAATTGAAATACGATTTAATGCATTGATAAGTGCTGGGTTACGCTGGCCAATTTGAAGGTAGCGCTGCTCGTCCATAGTAAGTATCACACGCAAACTTCCTGCTTCTAAAATTGGCAGCAATACATTAGAGAGATCAACCGATCCGATGCCTTCTTCGAAAAACAGCTGTGCGTTGTCGAGGCAGATAATGATGTTTTTTGCATGGTATGCTTCACCAAGTACTTGCATAATCAGCCCCTCAAGCTCTCCTCTACCTGGAGCGGCGGCGATAAGAGAGGCGGAATCAAGGATAAATACCTGACGAAATCGTAAGTTATCTGGAATTTTCGCCTTTGCGTCAAGGAGTCTTTCGGCAAATGCGTGGACAATGGTCGTCTTTCCGACACCAGTTGCACCAACTAGCGCTGCATTCTGTCGACCACCGCTGCCAAATGTCATCAGTAATTGTTCGAGTGCTACCGAATGCGCATCGAGTTCAACACGTAAGCCGCCGCCAATTTGTTCACTTAAATTTTGACCAAAGCGTTTGAGTAGAGGTGTGTATCCAAACGAGAAATCACGAGCGATTCCGCCAGTCCGCCTAGGTGACTTAGTTTTTTGAATAAGTTCTTGAAGGTGATTAAACCATCGGACACCTTTATAAAGGTCTTCTATATCCAGATTCATATGTGCAAGCAGTGATTCATGCTCCGTAAAGCTTGCCAAAAGAGCTACAGAGAGTACAGCGCCAGATATGTGGCTACTTCCAGTACGTTCTTTAATTTGCAGTGCATTGTCCCATACGGCACCTGATTGCGCGGGGTCATCACTCGAGACGTTAAGTAAAAAATCGGCAGTCATACCAAAGCGTAATGCAAAAAACATTCCACCATTTACGCGCCCTACGGCAGTCGCAATCTGCTTGGGCGTAGGCTGGGCTGGCAATTGGCTCAATATATCAGATGCGAGAATATCATCAATCGCATCGCCCGTTCGCACAGGGACCTTTTGCAGATCCCCCTTCCACCACTCGTAGAAAATGTAGGGTACAGCAGAAATTCCAAGTACCAGCCACCCAGCCATACTGTGCTCATACAGCATAAATGCACCAGCAAGCACCCCTAAAATAGTAAGACCTATGAGTACCATCTGAATTGGCTTTGTAATCTTTCTTCCAAGCCGCGCTTTTACCGCCCGCTCGCTTGAAGCATTGAATTCTACGCGAGGTTCCATTACTTACCAATCCCTAGGATCATGAGAACAAGACCAACAATCGGCAGAAGAGGTACTGCAACCCAGAGAATGAGACTGAGACAGAAAGCAGCGGCATAGAGCGTAATAGCAATAAGTCCTAGGATGAGAATAACTGTCCGTATAATTGCGCCGAGAACACGTGAAATCATTTTATCGGCAAATGCACGAATCTGCACATCGAGTGGGCCGTCAACTTTTCCAGTTCCATCTTGGCGGAATGGTTGAAATAAAGTTTTAAGGAGAAGATCTATCGAAAAGTAATCGATAACACCGTCGAGTCGTACACCCATCGCGAGAGCTCGTTGATGTAACCCATCGCTGTACCACCACTTAAAAAGACTGACAAAAAGCATAACTACATTGTAGCATCAATAAGTACGCTATAATAGAGGTTATATGTCGAAACCATACACCGTCTTACTAGGAAAGACTGTCCGCTATATTGCCCGATTACGTGGTGGTGGCTCTGCCCTTCCCGGACTTTTTGTCGAAAAAATTGATCCCACTTTCGTCCGAGATACACTTACCCAACTACCAAAAGGCATCATTCTCGTCAGTGGAACTAACGGCAAGACGACAACAACAAAAATGGTCGTCGAGCTTCTTGAAAGCCAGGGACTGCGTGTTTTCACTAATCGAACTGGAAGTAATTTTATTCGTGGCGTTGCAGCCGCACTTCTCGGCGAAGTTGAAAGTGATGGAAAACTCCATGCAGACATTGCAGTCCTTGAGCTCGACGAGGCACACGCCGTTCACTTCGTAAAGCAAATTCCACCGACCCACAGTTTACTGCTTAACGTAATGCGTGATCAGCTCGATCGTTTTGGGGAAATTGATGCAACGGCACGCATGCTCGAAAAAATTGCCCTCGCTACAACAGAAACGGTCGTACTTAATAGAGAGGACCCGCGAATA
>JACQGD010000037.1:0-1108 GCA_016199685.1 Candidatus Saccharimonadota bacterium | reverse complement strand
TCGTATATTTTGGCCTCGACCAAGCACTTCAGTCAAAGTTTCCCAGCGACGATGATCTCCATGGCTCGAGCATGAATGCAAAAAATCTACCTCCTGCCCTTGTGAGCCTACAATCATTTAGTGACGATAACGCAACTTTCCTCATGCGAGATACGCCTTTTTCTACCCCACTCAAACTTCGTGGTATCTATAATATCTACAATGCAGCAGCGGCACTCACTCTTGTCGACAGTGTCGTCGGCAAAAGTATCGATCGAACAACACTTATCGCAGCACTCTCAGAGATTGCTCCAGCATTTGGGCGCGGTGAAACTATTGTCGTTAATGGCCAAAATATAGAACTTGTACTTGTCAAAAATCCTAGCGGCTTTCGCCTTGGACTTGAATCATTTTCACCTTCAGGCTACGCCACGATGATCGCAATTAACGATAATTATGCAGACGGTCGAGACATGAGCTGGCTATGGGACGTCGATTTCGACAGTCTTCGTGAAAATGGCGTCGCCGAAATCAGTGGCACACGTGCATACGATATGGCGCTTCGCATGCAATACGATGAAGTTGCCGTCACTCATATCGACGTCAGCATCACCCGAGCACTCTCGCACTTTATAGGGGCAAATGCCAACGCACCGATGCGCGTGTACTGTACTTACACGGCGATGCTTGCCATCAGGCGTGAACTCGCTAAACTAACTGATGTAGAGGTGATTTCATGAGTGAAAAAACTATAAAAATTCTTCAACTATACCCCCGAGATATGAATATATATGGAGATAGCGGCAATACTCTCGTATTGTCACAACGTGTGAAATGGCATGGGTACACACCTGAGCTTTTATCGTATAATCCTGGCGATACTTTCCCGAGCGATGTTGACATACTTATAGGCGGTGGCGGTCAAGACAGTGGCCAAGACAAAATCCAAGAAGACCTCTTAACACTGCGAGACCAGCTCCATACATTAGCAAACAGTGGTACACCCATGCTCGTCATCTGTGGCCTCTATCAGCTTTTTGGGAATTTTTTCAAGATAAATGATGACCACACTATTACGGGAATTGGTATTTTCGACATTGAAACACATGCAGGCACCGAACGACTCATC
>JACQGD010000072.1 GCA_016199685.1 Candidatus Saccharimonadota bacterium | reverse complement strand
TCACGCCACATTACAATATCGTGCGTGCCAGGCTTTACTGAATCTTTGTTGGGCGTTTTTGATCCGACTACTTTGCCATCAACCGTGACCGTTGCCCCAGATGGGGATGATGCAAATTGCAAAAAAGCATATTGTTCGATACGCCCATCATCGGCGTTAAACCTGAATCCCATCACAAAAAAAATGATGAACGTAGCAATAGACACAACCGCTAAGGTCATAACGGCGTAAACCGCGACGGCTTCAATAAGTGTTCTTGGTCTTTGAGGTCGACGATACATAATTTATTAATAACCATTATAACCCAGATTGCACACATTTTTTAACAAGCATCTTGTTATTTTCACGAAATACCCCTAAGATAGTGAGAGTATTGCTTATGTTGCTTATTAGTACATAGCTACAAATTAAGTCCTGCGAGGAAGTAAATGAAAAACGATAAAATCGTTACCATAAATGGCCAAAATTACGACAGCGTCTCTGGTCTACCCGTCGAAAAACCCCAATCTTCATCTGTTCATTCATTGACTCAAAAGTCAAAGACCCTATATCGCCGCGCCACCACCAAGCCCGCTGTGCACGCTGCACCATTGATTCGCAAAGTCGGACGTAGTATGGATATTGCTCGCAGTAAAAGCGTTGCTCATTTTGCTCCACGACCATCAGTCGAGCCTGTAAAGGCAACTGTCGCCAAACCTATGGCAAGCGTTGGTCCCCAAAAACATCCAATAGCCGCCAGAGTCGAGAGCATACGTGCCATGGCGCCCAAACCAGTCGCTGCCGCTGCTAAATCAGCCAAAGACATCAAAGAGCAAGCCATCGCCGAAGCATTTAAAAAACTGTCCGAGCACGAAAAAGAACAGAAGAACCTTCACAAGCGTAATTCAAAAATGATCAAAAGAATCACTCTTATCGTAGGTGTTATTTTAGCTATTTTGATTGGTTATTTTATTTATGTTAATATGCCAATTTTGTCAGTTCGGGTTGCTAGCGCATCGGCCGGTATCAACGCCTCTTTCCCTCAATACCAACCAGACGGATATAGCCTTAGTGGACCAGTCGCATATAGCGATGGGCAAGTTACAAGGACATTACACGCCAACACAGGCAATTCCAAATTCATCATCAAACAAGCCCGAAGTTCATGGGATTCCAGCGCCCTCAAAAATCAAGTCAATACAGACTCAAACGGAGAATTTATTACCACCGAAGAGCGCGGGCTAACAATTTATACGTACAACGGAAATGCCGCCTGGGTAAATGGTGGCATTCTTTATACCATCACCGGCGACGCACCACTCTCTGGCGACCAAATCCGCCGCATCGCCACAAGCCTTTAGGTTGGCTATTGGAATATAGCTATTAGAATATGGCAAATTATGGGCGCCAACTCTGTTATAATATTAGATAATTATGAATGAAAGCCATATTCCAAATTCCAATAGCCAAAAGCCAATTAGAACTCGTTTTGCCCCTAGTCCAACTGGATTTTTGCACGTTGGCGGCGTTCGGACCGCTTTATTTGCTTGGCTGATTGCTCAAAAAAATAACGGTACTTTTATTTTACGCATTGAAGATACCGACAAAGTCCGTGAAGTCGAAGGCAGCATCAATCACATCCAAAAAAGCCTGCGCTGGCTTGGTATCGAATGGAAAGAGGGTATCGGCATTGGCGGCCCATAT
>JACQGD010000066.1 GCA_016199685.1 Candidatus Saccharimonadota bacterium | reverse complement strand
ATCGGCACCATATCGTTGCTTCAAAGAGACATATGAATCAATAACTGGATTATCGATTGTTTGGACGATCGCAAGCTTTGGAGCAACTCCATGTGCCTGTCGCAGAGCACGGACCTGCTTTGCCTGGCGTTCTTTGACGTAATCTGCGAGTTCGCGACCATTGAGTGATTTCATCTCTATAGTTTACCAAAGCATTGGATATGCTACAATGAGGGCTATATAATAATCACCCCAGGAGGTATATATGAGCGTCTTCAGTCAACTTGCACAATCGAGTGCTTATTACGAACAATCAGCCACTCCCAACGATGACGCTGCAGTGTATGTTATGCTCATTTTCTTGTTCTTTTTCGTTGTTATATCGATCATCAGCTACGTAGTCTACTCACTTCTTTTGGGCCGTATTTTTAAAAAAGCTGGCGTAGAACAATGGATCGCATGGGTTCCTTTTTACAACTTCTGGAAGACGCTTGAATTAGGTGGCCAACAAGGTTTTTGGGCAGTACTCCTCGTTATACCATTCGTAAATATCGTTGCATCAATCTTCCTCTATATCGCAATGTACAACATTGGCCTTAAGCTCCAAAAGGAAGGATGGTTTGTCCTCTTTGCTATATTCCTGCCGATTGTTTGGTACGCATGGCTCGCACTCGACAGTTCAAAGTGGAACGAAAAAGGTGGCACCCTCCCATCAAGAGCCACATCAAAAATCTAATTATCTAAAATCTATTGATAGTGTTCGCCCCACGCCTTTCGACGTGGGGATCTCACTATTCCTGGTTGGGATCGAGCACCCTCAGCGCTTCGCCTAGTTTTGCGATAAACTCCTGAAAAACAGGATCTTCTGGCCATCGTTTGACCACGATTGTCATCGAAAACACTGGCTCCGCGGTGTCATTCTGCTTCACTTGAGGCAGTTCAACACGAGCATACGGATAACTCTCGTTGAATCGGTGCATTGCATCTTGAAACAGCTCTCTTGCAGCCCTCTCCATGCCGTCCTCCTCGAGAAGAAGAAGCAATTCAGAGCTTGGCGTCAATTTAATTCGGCTCCCATTGCCTGTACTGCTATGAAGACCGAGCATTCGCGAGGATTGTACAAGCGAATCTGGATTCCATAGCCTTGATTCTTCGTCGGGAATGAGTACGTGGTGATCAGCGTCTCGAGGAAAACCTTCGACAGGAACCGACGGCGTGATACATAGTGTAGCCAAATACCGGCCGTATTCGCCTCTTCTTGCAATGCGTTCTACGCCACCAGCTCTGAGGAGGACTGCAGCAGTAGCGGCAGATTCTTGCAGCGCATACTCTGTGCGAAGTCTGGAAAGCTCAACCTCACCACTTAAAACACGTCGGACAGCTTGGATATGGTTTGCTGTAAGCATACGTAAGAAAGTATAGCACGGACATGCGTGTAATACCAGGGGTCAGTAACGAATACCAGTTTCAAGCGGGCTACTGTTAACAGTGTTATAGGAAGTAATGAGTTTTGGCGTTGAGTACGTGGCATTATCACCCACACCAAGCTGCCCTTTATTATTCTTACCCCAGCAAAATATTGCCGAGTCTGCAATCGCGCAGGTATGCGCATCGCCCGCAGCAATTGCAGTGACATAGCGACTCGCGCCGCCTACGACAAGATCTCCATATGTATTAATTCTTGCTGGATTTGAGCTGTTGTTGATGTTCCCATTACCAATTTGTCCATCTGTAGAATTTCCCCAGCAAACCACGGTGGTATTATCTGACAAGCTGCATGCATGTCTTCCTCCGACACTGATTGTCGATACGGGTTGATTTGCGAGGGCACCTGAATTTGCGTTAACTGCTGCACTTACAAACGGAAGACGGAATGGTATAAAGTTAAAGGTTCGCTGTACGCCGTCACCGAGCTGGCGTGAACCACTACTACCCCAGCATACGGTATTTTTCTCAGCCTGAAGCACCGCACAGGCAAAGGGTCCATTGTCTATATCATTATTCGTATCGTCTATGCGCTTACTGACCGATACAGATGCTACTCGCTTCGATCCAATAACGCCAGCATTTACCCTGGTTGGTGTATATATATTTGCATCAGTGTCATTGTCGCCAACCCCTATGACTCCGTGATAGTTTCGCCCCCAGCACCATAACTCGGTATTTGCGACAGCACACGCCGAGTAGTACCCAACGCTAATACTCGTGCTCACCTTTGAGCTCAATGCAGTTACTTCTGTTGCGCGAAGTTGCCTTGCGGCGTTTGCAGCACCACCCGAAAGACCTAGTTGTTTATAATTATTCCCACCCCAGCAATATACTTTTTTGCTTGCGATTGCGCAGGTACTGTTTTCGCCGGCGCTCAAGCCTGTGACTTTGATGTTGTTCGGCAAACCTTTTACTAGCGTAGGAGTTGTCTGTGGCGATGTTGTTGTATCGTTACCTAGCTGACCAGCATCGTTTCTCCCCCAGCAGTATACTTGATCGTAGCCATCAGCAGCCGTTGTACTCGCACAGCTGTAATCATCGCCAGCAGTTATGCGACTCGCTGTCATGGCACTCAGTGCGCCTGGCACTTGCTCGGGGACATTTCGTGCGGTCGTATCGCCATTACCGAGCTGACCATAGGAGTTATCTCCCCAGCAAAATACTCGGTCATTGAGAACGGAGCACGTATGCCTTGTTCCTGCGGCGATTCCTATTGCAGGGTACTTACTTTTTAAAAGTGGATTTGATGTTTCTACGGGCACATACGAGCGTGAAGTAGTGGAATTTCCGATGAGCAACTTGTTTGGGTCATCACCCCAGCAATAGACGACACCTGTTGCAACGGCACACTCATGTCGAAAGCCCGTTCCAATACTCGTAACGACTTTGTCTTGAAAGGTGTCCGCTACTTGTCGCGGAACTCCGTTGACCGCATTGCCGTTCGCACTGCCAATACCAAGCTGACCAAATTGATTGTACCCCCAGCAGTACAGTTGACCACCGGTAATTGCACAGGCGGTATTGGAATCGACATCGATATCTGTCACCGGCTGACCCGCAGGGAGGCCATTTACTTTGTTTGGCCTTCGCGTGTTGGTATTATTACCATTCCCAAGCCCTAGTACACCATTTACGTTATTACCCCAACAATACGCATCTCCACCCGCGATCGCACAGTTTGTCCACCCACCTGCTGCAAGTTTTGTGACAGGCTGATTATTAAAGAAGCTTGCTGGTATCTGTACTCGAGGATACGTCCAGGTAAGTGGGCAGCCCTGGGCATTATTGAGTCCAAAGAATTCGAGAGAAAAACCACATGGACTAAATTCGTCTCGCGGGACTGACCATCCCCAACAATACACCGCACCATCATCAGTTGCTGAACACGTCGAGTAGTTGTTTGCACTTATCGCAACGATCTGCCGGCCATTAAAGACATTATTTGGATCTTGCACTCTCGAAGCAGTTGTCTCTGGTGATGTGTTCGCGGTATTATTGCCGATCTGCGCATGACTATTACCTCCCCAGCAATAGGCATTTACATCATCAACTTCATCAGTGAGGACACATGCCGGCGCAGATGTAACAAAAGTACCCTCTGCGAGCTCTACGATACGTTTCCCTGCAAGTCCCTGGACTCGCACTGGCACGTTTGAATTACCTCCGGCAGACCCGATACCAAGCTGTCCCATGTCATTTTTACCCCAGCACCATACTTGGTTTTGATTCGGAGAATTATCAAGCTCAACAATTGCGCACGAAACCTCCGCGCCCACCTCTACATCTGTCACTTTGGCATTAGCTGGCCACGCTCGCTGGACGGGCAGTGGATCTCCTGAGGATACGAAGTTCGCCGTTCCTAATTGACCATCGGCATTTTTACCCCAACAATATACTTCTCCGCCGGAAAGTGCGCAGCTATGATCACCCCCGCTTGCCACTTTCGTAACAGAGCGGGATGTACTTGCTGATATATTGCCAGGATTTCCAGTACTTGAGAGTACGGAATTGATTTTTTTTGTGTATTTTGCAATATACGGGCCCGTACGTGTGTTATTCCTGTAAATATATACTGTACCCTCTGAATAAAGGATCGGTCCGATATTACTTGAGTCCTGCGTTACGGAAAATGTCGACCGCCAGTTATCTTGTGCCATGACCGTTGCAGCTGGACCAAAAGCTGGGGTTGTCGCGATAGTTGGATCGCTACATTCTCTGTTTGGATCGGGTGTTAATGAAGCCCATGATAATTGATTGCTCGAGACACAGCGACCTCCTTTGACAAGACCAGCCTCAGCAGCTTCTTTTGCGACAGAAGTGAAATACTGTGCATTGAGGTCTCTACTCGTACTTGCAATAACCTGCATCACGGTTACGCCGCTAATCATAATTGCCAAGCTAAGTGCAATGATCGCCGGTAAGACGAAACCGTTATTGAACTGTTTATTGTTTGATATGCTCATTTTATTACGCGTCACTACTTATGCTTATTGTACCAGACTATACCAGCACTGGCATTATTGGCGATTACTGACAATAACTCTTGTCGAGGCAGCCATTGTATTACTCTTTCCATCAATTCGGCGTGTCGTCTCTATCGTGACGTCGACTGCTTTCGCGGTTGGTATAAGCGTGCCCGCATTCGTTGGGTCGATTGCCATGGGTGCGGTGTCACTTGCCTGTGCGTAATACTTGAAGGTAAGCGCCGAGACATTATCGACAAGTCTCGCATCTACCGCACGACAGTTCGAGTTTGAGCTGTACGCGGCAGCGCATGATTGTTTTTGGATAATCGTCTGTCCACACGGATTTGGATTATTGATAGTGCGACGGTAGAGTGTGCTATTTTTAACGAAGAAGACGATTGTATTGTAAAGTAATACAGAATTTGAAGACGGCGTGCACCCTTGAGGGCTTACCGCAGTATTGCCGTTAATGATAAAGTCACGTCTATCGGGCGTGGTTTGTGTACTTGCAGCAGACTCTATAATAAGTGTTTGCATTGGTGAGCCTACGCCAGGGTAACTATAACTCCACGGTGCCATCTGGTCATTAGACCCAAGCGGGGAAGTTAATGGAGCATATGAGGCTACTACCGCATTTGATAGCGTCAAGTCGTCTTCAATCGAATGAAGCGCGCCCCGCGTGTCACTGATTTGACTTGTAATAGCAATTGACTTCACATTTGAATAGTAAAGGTCGCTGAGCGCCCCAAATACAATACCAGCAAGAATACCCATAACGGTCATCACAACAATCAGTTCAACAACGGTAAATCCTGACGTCGTTTCTTTATTTAACATACGATACGTGCCTTATTTCTTCGCTACCAAATGATACTGATGATACAATTTGAATAATCGTAGACGCGCAGCCATACGGAGCATATGCAACTATTTTTTGCGTTGAGGAGGCGGGAAGTTGACTCGTATTCTCAGCGATGAAGCCATACATATTTGCCGTTACATTTGCCTGTGTACCCAGCACAAGCCCAGTCGAAGCCGATATCGCATTCGTTCTCAGGTCCATATTTGCATTTGTACAATCCTGAGTGGTGATTCCAGGACGAGCTGGAAATTTACGAAGATTTTTGTATGCAATATCACTCGCGACCGATCGTCGAAGCACGAGCACTCGCTGTGACTCCATTGCCAGATGCATTTGAAAGAAAAAACCGACAAAAAGCGCTAATACGATCAATGACACGAGAACTTCAACAATTGTAAATCCCGCCTGCTCTTTATGAGTGTCCATATCTTCACTTTAGCACAAGCGAGATAAGAACTAAATCCGCAAAATTGCTATATATATGGTATAATCTGTCAAAGAATTCCTCTTTATTTTATGAATAGTATTACACCAATTGGCCAGCAGTTTATTGACATGCTTCAGAGCGCTGAAGCACACTCAAAAAAACGAAAAGAGTACATCAAATCTGCCGAAAAAGTACACATCGTCGGAGCCGGCCGTACGCTGACCGCCGCCTATGAGCAGTTACGTAACGCTGCTGAATACACCGAGGAGCATTTACTGCTCCAGCGAGCTATTCGTCGTTTTTATCGTCGGCTCTTTCTTACTCGTGATGAAGACCGAATTGCGAAATGCGGCGAAGAACTTGCGGTTGAACTCACCCTTGCGGGCTATATACAAAATGACTCACTTCCAGTCGGTACTGTGGCACAAATCAGCAATGAAGCCGCCCGATATTTCACAACATATAAATACGCACTTGATCACGGAAGCTCAACGACGGCAGAAGAATGGGTTACGGCAACACTGGCGGTACAAACCGAAGAGATACTTACTGACCATACGCGTCGTGCGGCTTTTGCACAGTTTGCGTACCGCTACTTCGTCGAATCAATTGACGTCAACTCTCTCTTCAAGAACACTATTCCTGATAACTACGATACATCAGTGTTCATCGCTGTACACCGCATGCTTCTCAAGTCCGACAACGCGACAATCCGACATGCTCTTTTGGGTCGATACCAGGCAACGCCAGAAAATAGTGAACAATTTCTGACACTTAACAAGCAGCTCGATGCGCTCCTCATACCTGATAACTCTGAAAAAGTTGGACGCATTATCAATCGTCGAGGTGCGCCACTTCGTGTTTTATGGCGAATGGTCGATGACACCCCTGATCTTGCAGAGCTCATGACCCACCGCGAGAAGTTTCTTGCTGCATACGAAGCACAGATAAATACCGAATATCAGCAAATGAACGAGAAGATCAATCGCGGCATCGTCAAAAGTGTTATCTTCCTGATTATTACGAAATTCTTAATCGGACTTAGTATTGAGGTACCGTACGACTACGTCGTTCATGGTGCTATTCTCTGGACAGTACTGCTTATCAACTTATTTTTCCCACCTGTCTATATGATCCTCTTACGACTGACACTGGTATTGCCTGGCCAAGTAAATACTGTCGCACTGAGCGACCGGATGGACGCGATTCTTTACGCTGAGCGTCCAGTCATTACATTAACAGCAACCGACACATCGACTGGGCCATACTCAAAGGTCTTCAACGTCCTTTACGCCTTTCTTTTCCTTCTTGTATTTGGAGGTGTCGGATTTGGACTATGGATGATCGGATTTTCATTTATCCACCTCGCTATATTCTTTATATTTCTTTCAACTGCAAGCTTTCTTGGCTTCCGGCTCTCACGGCTTATTCGTGAAATTGAGACAGTTGATGCCGAGCAAAATGGTATTTCGATCATTCGTGATTTTCTCTACCTTCCGTTTGTCGTCGTAGGTCGCTGGATTAGCGAGAACTATGCAAAAGTAAATATTGTCACGCTTATCCTCGATATGGCAATCGAGCTTCCTCTCAAAACGGTCATTCGCCTCGTACAGCAATGGGGTAAATTCATTAGTAGCAAAAAAGATGATCTCTAATAGATTGGCTTAGAAGACGATACCGGCTTCGAGTGGACTGACAATCGTGTAATCTGAAGTTATTTTCGGGAGCGTAGAATTTGTCAGCGAATCATTGCCGAGTTGCCCCTTCGTATTACTTCCCCAACATTGTATCGTCGCATTTGCAAGGCTACAGCTTGAAGTGCCTCCTGCTGACGTGACGACACTCGCCCTACCCACAAGGTCACCTCCGCCAATAAGTACCGGACTAAGGACGGGGGTTGCATTTGCGACACCATTACCAATCTGACCATTCGTGTTGTCACCCCAACAGAGAGTATCATTTTGCATTACAGCACAGGCGTGAGTATCGCCAGTACTTATATGTGTCGCAAGCTGTGACCCAGCACCTCCACTCACAAGAGTTGGGACAGTTTTGACAGCTGTCGTGCCAGTTCCCGTTTGTCCACGAGTACTTAATCCCCAACAATTCACAACTCCATTGATAATCGCACAAGAAAATCCATTGCCTGCGCTAATTTGTGTGACGGCGGCAGTAATATTACCAGCGCTCGCCGCAGCAGAGCCTCCGGAAACTCGTGTTGGGTCAGCTATGCCTGAAGTAGTACCTAGGCCTGTTGCGGCACTACTGTTCGAACCCCAACAGTAGGCAGACGCATTTGCTACCGCGCAGGTATGAGTAACGCCTGCAGAAATACTCGTAATAGCTTTTCCCGTAAGAACATTACTACCACCGCTAACCGCCACTGGACTAGAGCGCGCAGTGAATGTTCCGTCGCCTAATTGTTTTGTCGTATTGTCACCCCAGCAGTAGGCCTGACCGTCAGCTATGGCGCAGGTTGTCGTCTTGCCAGCGCTAACATCCGTGACAGTTTTACCGTTAAAATACGAGACAAGTGTTGGCGTTAGGACAGGTGACGGACCTGATGAGCCAATCCCAATTTGTCCATACGTATTGTCACCCCAGCAGTAGAGTTGTCCATTTGCAATCGAACATGTATGTTGATCTCCAGCAGCGACTTTTGTCGTTACAATACCCACAGTTGACATAGGAGACGTCGGTTTGATCCGATCCATGGTATCGCCAGTACCAACCTGCCCTTTCGTATTATTGCCCCAGCAAAACCCAAGTACGCCGTTGCGTCCCTGTATGAATCCACTACAATGAACCCCTCCTCCGGCAACGGAACATGTTGTATTACCGCTTACATTTAAACTTCCCGCCATCGCTATTTTTCCAGACAGCGTGCCTGTTTTTTGATGTGGATATTCAGGTAAGATAATCTGTGTTAAATCCCCCCAGCAGTAAACTCCTCCATCTACAATTGCACATGAGCCACCGACACCAGTACCGATATCGACAGCCTTCTTGCCATAGAGGTCAGAGCCGGAATCATAGCCATTAGTGTCCGTATGGTAGCCATAGACTGGAACAGGAAGATTGCGACTTGCTTTGTCGGGAGTAAAGGGATTAATACCAACAATTCCCGCAAATGGGATTGTGACATAGTTTGCTTGTCCTAGTTGCTGCACGCCATTAGCACCCCAACAGTAGGCAATTCCATCGGCAATCGCACACGTATGATTATTGATAGAGCCCTGCGCGACAGTCACTTTCGTCACCTTTCGGCCGCTCAGTGCACCGCCAACAACTTGAGGAGTCGTATAGGTTGCATTATAGTTTCCGATACCAAGCTCACCATCACTATTACGACCCCAGCAGTACAGAGTGCTATCAGCAATCGCACACGTATGTCTTGATCCAGTCGCAACTGCGCTCACGCGTTTGTTATAAAAAGCATCACCCGGATTTGTCGCAGCAACCAGTTGAGGAGTCGTCTGATTGGCCGTGTTTCCAATTCCTAATTCACCAGAAACGTTTCTTCCCCAGCAATATAACTTACCATTGGCAATACTACAAGACGCGCCATCGACACTTAGATCGGTCACACTTTCCCCACTCGAAACTGGAACAATCGTATTTGTGAGCGGCACAGACTTTTTAGCCGTCGTAGAAACAACTTGCACTGTACTTCCCGACGCACCGTAAAAAGTCACAGTTGCTTTCGCGACGATAGCCATCATGCTCCCTGTAACAACCGGCGATTCGACAACAAATGTTGACTTCCAGTTATCGGTTTGCGCTACGTAGTCGTTGCCAGTAGAGGGGTTCCCATCACAATCACTTGATGGAGTGAGAGTTGTCCATGTTGTTGTCCCGGTCTTGAGACAACTAATTGCATAGGCTAATCCTGCTTGCGCCGCTTCACTGTTAAGCTGCTTTGTATATGCTTGATTAAGATTACTACTCGTCGATGTGATCGATTGCATAAGTACTGAGAAAATCATCATGATAGCGAGTGACAGCACGATAACAACAGGAAGGATATACCCCGCTTTCCGTGGCTCATTGGCGAACTTATTGCGTGCAATGAAATCTTGGTAAATACGATAGATGATTATTCTACTATACATGGTTAATTCTGACGTACTATACGTAAATTACTTGCTATTGATGATTCAGTGGCGCCAACCCTCTGCTTCGTCGTCACTGTAATCTTGATTGTTTTCATCGCCGCACTCTCAACTATTGCCTGGCCCGACGGCGTGTACTGAGAAGAAAGTGGTGACGATGATACTGAATCTGTGTAGTAATCGATCTTGAACGAACTCACGCCACTTAGCAATACCGCATCGCTACTCTGACAATATGCCGCATTGTTGCCACTTACACAGCTTTGCTTCTGCGCAATGACCGCACCTGCGCAAGGTGGTGTTGTATTTGCGATAGTGCGCCGATAGAGATTTCCACCACTCACAAAGTAGACGAGGTTATTTTTAAGCGTTTGATTACAACTTGGACCAGCGTATACTAATGAACGATTCGCACTAGGGTCGGCCGCAAGACTTTCTGTCGTTGCATAGGTACTCACGATAAGTACCTGATTTTCAGGGTTGGCCGGTTCATTGCCTTCATAGCTCCATGTCACTGCGGATGGATCAGAAATGGTATTTGCCGTCAAAAACCTTTCCGCCGCAACAACGTCACGTTCGATGACATATAACGATCCGTGAGTATCGCCCGTCTGCACCGTCTTTCCGACAGATCGAAGGTTCGTCTCGTATACGTCTGATAGGGCGCCGAAAAGCAACACCGACAATATGCCAAGCACCGTAATAACAACA
>JACQGD010000065.1 GCA_016199685.1 Candidatus Saccharimonadota bacterium | reverse complement strand
GAAATTCATTATAATCGTGCATGTCCACGTCAGCATGGGGGTAACTAACAAAGTCCGAACCTTCATGTGCTTCCTCGATTTCTTTGAGTTCAATCCGCGCTCGTTGTGCACTACTTAGATCGGCAACGTAGCCATCACTTGAACCGTAGAGTCTCATGATAGGGATTCTGTTTTGAAGCTCCGATAAACTGTAAACACCCTCAGTATTTGGGGGTGTGTCATCAAGAGTATAGGTTGGATCAATATAAATTCCACGCGTAAGATAATCTGCAGCAATAGCTACGGGGTGTACAAGAGTTATTTCATCGGCATTCATTGAGCCAATTGTTTGACCATAGTGGTCGGGGAGACGTATTTTATTACTCATATTAATATTATATCACATAAAGTAGCAATTTGTCAATATATTCTTACGCTTACATCCTACCCAAGTCTACGGTAGAATAGAGATATGTTTGATAGTGTCATTCATCGATGGATGAAAGTACCGTACACGCTTCATGTACGGTATAATCGAAAACCAAAAAAGCCGCGGACAACGGTACTTTTTATACATGGGATCGGTAACACTGGTGAAGCATGGCACGATGTGATTGAGCGCTTACCGCAAGACATTCGTATTATTACGATCGATCTTCTTGGATTCGGCGATTCACCGAAACCGAAATGGGCTATATATAATGCCCAGTCTCAAGCAAATGCCGTCCTTGCAACATACTTGAAGCTCCGTATTACTTCTCAGGTTGTTATCGTCGGTCATTCACTCGGCGCACTTGTCGGGATTGAGATAGCAAAACGATACCCACTCCTTGTCGACTCGCTCATACTATGCAGCCCGCCACTTTATAATACGAATGATACTAAGAATACGATTCTTCCTCGTACCGACAAGCTTCTTCGACGCCTCTACCAATCTGCAATGCAGCGTCCCGAAGAGTTCGTACGGCTCTCCGCATTTGCCATGAAATACAAACTTATCAATCAGTCCTTTAATGTAACCGAAACAAATGTCGACAGTTACATGGCAGCGCTCGAATCAATGATCATTAATCAGACATCGTTTGACGATGCGTACAGGCTCTCTACGCCCACAAGAATGATCCGCGGTACACTTGATCCATTCGTTGTAGCGCGGAACCTACGTCAGCTTGCAAAAGCAAACCCGCACATTACTCTTTCGAAGGTCATATCGGGGCATGAGGTAAGAGGACTATTCGTGCCGGCAGTTGTCCACGCGATTGAAGATCGTTTGCAAACATTTGAACGACGTGGTATAAAAAAGAGTAATGATTAATTTCGTATCGCAACAAGCCTATTGGTTCACCGACAGTATATCTGGCGGCTTGTTCCGTGTTTTGAAATAAACACTTAAAAATACTGATGAGGCCGCCAGAAGAGCGGTCTTTTAAATACACTAAAGGAGTAGTATGGAACAACAATTAACACCCGAGCAAAGGCAACGAAGAATTCAGCTGAATGGACTTTTGGCGGCAATTCACTGTGGAGAAATAACAGATGTCACGGACCAAAATCCAAATGATGTGTCGATTGAAGGTATTCATATGGCACGGACACTCTTACATAAGGTTCAACTAGGGGTAGCGCCTGATGAAATCGACCAACTTAAGGTATAATGGATACATAATGACTAAACCTGTAATACTGACTGGCCTCCGCGCAAACAATGATTTGACGCTCGGCAACTACTTCGGTGGAATGCTACCAATTATCGAGATGGCGATGAGCCGATCAAGCGACTATCAAATTAATATGTTTATCCCTGATTTGCATAGCTTTACGACGCCAATTGATCATTCTCAGTTGCAAGAGCAAATCATGAACAATGCACGACTTTTTGCAGCTGCTGGATTGCCGCTCGACGACGACAGTATTTATCTTTATCGTCAGAGCTATGTTCCTGCGCATAGTGAGCTAACTTGGATTCTCGATTGCTTTACAAGCATGGGTGAGATGCAAAGAATGACGCAGTATAAAGACAAGTCGCGGGACTTGTCCGGAGAGGATATATCAGAGAGATTCGCTAAAGAATTTTCAAAGATCGTCGAAAAATTAGAAGCTGAACTCGGGAATAAGTTTACACAAGCTATGATTGATGAGGCTAAAGCGCAATTTAAAGCCGCTGAAGATAGCGCCATAACTCAATAAGTCTGATGAATCTGGCAAGGGTGTTATATTCCTCACCGATGAGCCTGCGGAGGCTGCAAAAAAAGTCATGAGCGCGACAACTGATGATAAAGCGAACGTCAACTACGATCCAAAGAATCAACCCGGCGTCAGTAATTTACTTCAGATTCTTTCGTTGCTTCGTAATCAGCCGATTAACGAAACAGAAAATGAGTTTAAAGGTATGGATCGGTACGGTGATTTTAAAAAGATTGTTGCAGACGAAGTTGCTACTTTTCTTACGAATTTCCAATCCCGTCTTTCAAGCGTCGACGACGAAGCAATTATTGCAAAGCTCGAAGCATCCGAAATAGCAATGAATATACAAGCAAACAAAACACTCTATACAGTTCAACAGGCTGTTGGACTACGCCCGAAAGCAGGAAACTAATGGTCAAAATAGCAAGCAATGATGTCATCGCAATTCTGCGCAAGTTTGATCTTGCTGGTGACGAGAATGTTCCTCGACATGTCGAACAATTAAAGATATCACATCCAAACGAGATCAATACGCTTATTTCGTTTCGCTTCAATAAAACGCAGTTTTATATTTTAGCCGATGACACTGCAGAAGATGACGTAGAGTATATTCACGGACAAGTTCAAGATGCAAGCTCAGATGCAAATGGTAAGCTCATCGAAAATCCAAAAGATAGTACCATGACGTATGGTCTCCCATTTAAAGGCAAAGACATCTACCTCTACCAAATAATCTCAAACAAAAAGCGGCTCGATGTTGAGCTCGCTGAGCGCTATCCCGAGTACTCTCGAAGTACATGGCAGAAATATATCAAAGCCGGCTACGTGTCAGTGAACGGAGAAGTGAAAGAATCAGTAAAATCTGATGTAACAGCTGCGGATTCAATTGCGGTATCAATTCCAGATGCACAGGATTATACTGAAGAATCGTTGCCGATTGTTTACCTCGACGATAATGTTATCGTCATCAATAAGCCTCTCGGAGTTCTCTCGCACAGCAAGGGTGCACTTAACGAGGAGTTTACTGTCGCAGACTTCTTCCGTCGGTATAGTACGTATAACGCCGAGACTAATCGCCCTGGAATAGTTCATCGCTTAGACCGTGATACAAGTGGCATTATGATTGGTGCACGTAATGCTGAAACTGCAACATTACTTCAGAAACAGTTTGCCGATAGGCGAGCAAAGAAAACGTACTTTGCAGTCATAGACGGCGCGCTAAAAGAGACCAAAGCAATGGTTGACCTTCCGATCGGACGTAATCCATCGGCACCGAGTACCTTCCGCGTTGATGCGGGTGGTAAGCCTGCACAAACTGCGTATGAAGTTATTGACTCAAATGATACATATTCACTTGTTGAACTTCGCCCAAAGACAGGTCGAACGCATCAGCTTCGAGTTCATATGGCATACCTTGGAACGCCGATCCATGGAGACAAGGTATACGGAAAAGAAGCAGATCGCCTCTACCTTCATGCGCATAGCCTCGAAGTGACCATCCCGACAAGCAATCGTCAAACGTTTACCGCTCCAACGCCACCTGAATTTAAAAAAATGGTTTCATAGCAATGGACGAGCTGATCTTACACAGCTCATCGCGAGCAATTCTAGAAAAGAAAATACAAGATCTACCTCATGCACTACTCCTTATCGGTAAACAAGGAGTCGGTGTCGGTGAAATTGCGCACGCGGTTGCAATTCGCTGCGGAAGTATCTTGGAGACTATCTTTCCCAAGAAGCGCCAGACAAATGGCTCCTACGACGTTGATATGGATGCTGGCTCGATTATCATCGACGATATTCGCAGTCTCTATATTCGCACAAGGTCGAAATTCACCTCACCTCAAATTGTCATCATCGATTTCTCGGGGCGGCCAATGTCGCATGCTGCTCAAAATGCATTTTTGAAGCTCCTTGAAGAGCCACAGAAGCACATCCATTTTATCCTTGCTACGAGCAACGTTGGCGATTTACTGCCAACAGTCCTTTCGCGTGCTCAGCGAATTGATATACAGCAGATTACTCACGAACAATCGCAACAGCTCATACAGTCATTGCAAATATCCGATGAGACGAAAGCGACGAGAATCCTCTTTATCGCCGAGGGCTTACCTTCAGAAATCAAACGGCTAGCCTCTAACGAATCATATTACGAGGCACGGGTGAAAACAGTTCAAGATGCTCGAATCATACTCGGGTCCAACACCTATGAGCGATTAAAAGTAATTCAGGCTTACAAAGACAAAAGGAGTGCAGCCCTGCAGCTGCTTGATGATGCGATCCATCAACTTCAACTTTCGGCCGTCAAAACCGTTCAACCAGCGACGCTTCGTCAACTCGATTCGTTTGCCCAAGCTCACGAGAAAATCCAAGCAAATGGAAACATTCAGCTTAATCTAGCAAAGGTGCTTTTATAACATCACTGTGATACAATCATAGAGAAATGCTAGGACTTATTATTGTAGCTATCTTAGGCGCGGTTGCCGTCTTTTATCGTAAATCTCTCGAGGATGCATCTCTTGATCTCCCAATCAAACTCTCCGAAAAGATGGAGCGTCTTTGGGAAGTAGCGCAGGAATCTCTGCGAGAAAAAAAGTACTTACGCGCTGAAAAAGCACTGCTTACAATCCTTCGTGTCGACGAGCGTAATGCAACTGCCTACAATCGTCTCGGTATTCTTTATGCAAAACAACAGGCATTCAAAGATGCTATCGAGTGTTTCGAGATTGCTCAATCACTTGAACCGAGCGCATCGAGTCTTCATAATGTCGGTCTCATCTACTATGAAACAAACAATTACGAAAAAGCAGCACTTGCTTTTGAGCAAGCACTTGAGATGGAAAACGATCACTCGTCTCGTCACATCGCGTACGCTAAAGTCCAAGAAAAACTCGGTCATAACAAAAAAATGATTAGCGCACTTGAACGAGCAATCGAACTCGATCCAATTCCCCAGACGCTCAAGATTCTTGCCGATGCATACGAGCGAGACGGTCAAGCAGAGCTTGCAGAGCAGCTTCGTGCCAAAGCGCAGAAGATGGTGATTCCGCAAGATCAGCCTAAGCGCGTTGTCCAGCCTCGAAAAGTGATGTAGTCAGCTTTCCTTTACGCAATGGTTCGGAGAGCAAGTATCGCAAGTAATATGCCTACAGGAATTGAGATAATTGTCGTTGCAATAAGTAGTCGACGCGATTTTTTTGTTGCTATCCGGTAGAAAAATCCATTGGCGATGATAAGAAGCAGAAGAAGAGGAGGCATGCCAAACGCTCCGAACGTCACAACTAGTGCAAGAACGATATCCGCAGGGCTTGACTGAGTCATCCGTACAGAGAGGTACATTCCGATCGTAGCAAAAGATAGCAGGAGCGCCGCACTATTAAGATTACTCATATGAGTGTTGATGCTACGAATCGCGTTCTCATCAAAACGACCACTCGGCCTGTGATTCTGAAATTTCGACACTCCAAAAAGGGCTACTCCGATAAATACACAGACGAGCGCACCTATACACACCCAAGCTGCAATGGGCGCATACTGAGCATTCTCAGACAATGAAGGGCCCGCAACAACGCCGATGACAAGAATACCTCCAGAGACTGCAGTTAGCGAGATACCGATATTCTTTATACGGAGAGACTGTGAGGATGACATATACTCATCATTATACCAGTCAATACTGCTTTAGAAACTAAATAACGCTTTAGCTTATCGCCAAGTTAAAAACCCACCATTTCGGGTGGGGTCTTAACTTGGTGCTGGAAGTAGGACTCGAACCTACGAAGCCGAAAGGCGGGAGATTTACAGTCTCCTGTGATTGCCACTACACGATTCCAGCATACGGTTCTATCACAAAGCAACGATATTCATTACCTTGTCATGGAGCCGCTTTACGGATTCGAACCGTAGACCTGCTGTTTACAAAACAGCTGCTCTAACCAACTGAGCTAAAGCGGCACATGTATACTGAAACGTACCGTACGTTACGGACGTAAAGTACAGATACAAGTGTACCTAATTTGTATCGATAATTCAAGTAATCTGCAAGTATTTCTATATTTCTTGAAAATAGACTATTTAAACCCTTTCATAGAAGACAAACATAAACATTGACACTAAAAAGCTTATGTGCTATAATATTATCTATGTACGAATCACTCAAATCATCACTTACTACCTGGAACGATACAACATCAGACCGAACAAAATTGCAACATTTCTATATAGCTATAGCGACAACATTACTTATTATTGCCGGTGTTATTGGACTTCTGAATCAAAGCCTTGGCCAACAACTTCTTGCCGTTGCGATTGCAGCTGCAGGAATCTTTATCGTTAATGCCGTAGCGTGGGCACTCCTCCAATCATTTGTGCTCTTCTGTCTTCGCGATACACCTGTAGCGCTTGATACATCAAGCCAAAAAGCGACAGTGGCAATACGCAAGCCAGCCACTCGTAAGAAATAACTTCTTATTATTTATCATGATATACTAAGGTTATTATGATAAGAAAAGCTGATATTGTAGGTGAAGAAAAACCATTTTATGCACGACCAATCGTTATTATCGGAGCAGCGCTCCTCATAGCGGTTGTCATAGGGTTTGTTACAAGCGCAACTCGTATAGGAACCGGCAAGATTGGCGTCGTAACCCAATATGGCCGCGTAACAGGCCGAGAACTCACTGAAGGTCTCTCATTTATCTTACCATTTGGTATTAACAACGTAACTATCTACGACATCAAGGTGCAAAAAGAAGCTGTTTCAAGCACGGCAGCAAGTAAGGATCTTCAGGATGTCTCAAGTCAAATTGTATTAAATTATAACCTTGAGCGAGGCAGTGTTAGTCGAGTCCATCAAACAATTGGCGCGACGTATGTTGATCGGATTGTCATTCCAGCAATAAACGAGGTTTTCAAGGCAGCGAGCGCAGAGTATACAGCGTCTGAGCTTATTACAGAGCGAAGCAAGCTAAAGACAGTCGCACAAAAAACACTGACAGACAGACTTTCTCCATATGGCATAAAGGTAAGTGAACTAAGTATCGTTGACTTTAAGTTCAGTGATAGCTTTAGTAAAGCGATTGAAGAAAAGCAAGTCGCGCAGCAAAACGCAGAACGAGCGAAGTTTAATCTTGAAGCAGCCAAGACCGATGCAGAAGCGCAGGCAGCGCAGAGCCAGACGCTCACGCAGCAATATCTGCAGAAGCAGGCGATTGAGAAGTGGGACGGTAAAATGCCTCAATACGTCGGCGGCGGTACGGGAACCGTCTTCAATATCCCACTTCAGTAAATTATTGGCATACCTCAGTTAATTTGGTACAATTATCCGAGGCGTGCCGCCTTAGCTCTGCGTGAACGCGAACTCGTAGTAGAGCATTAGGGCAAACGTAAAGGGTGTATGCCGCCTTAGCTCAGTGGTAGAGCACTTCCATGGTAAGGAAGGGGTCTCGAGTTCAACTCTCGAAGGCGGCTCCATTTTCGAGCCTGACCCTAGTCATAACTGTATTTTTATGCTAGAATTAATAAGATTGCAATAATAACGATAAAAGAGTGAAGTAATGGCAAAGAAGAATACGAAGCGAAAGTTAGTCGGTTTGGTGAGTGAATTGAGCGGACATCGCACATATTACACTACGAAGAACACACAGAATACGACTGAAAAAATCAGCCTTAAGAAGTACGACCCGATTGCTCGCAAACATGCGACATATACGGAGACGAAGAAAAGTCTCGGTCGCAACGAAGTCAAAGCACGCAAGAGTTAAAATCGTATCATATAGAATACCCCTCATTGGAGGGGTATTTTTATGTAATATTGGCATCAATATGTTCAGCTAGCCATAAACCATAATGAAGCATTTTCGAAAGGGATGCCTCAGAGGTTTGTTGAGAGTCGGTGATTATAGAGAGCGTATCATCTTGAATCTCAACGGCGAATGGATGCTGAAATTTTGCCATAGCTGCAGTAATCGGTGTTGTCAAAAGCTGTGTCAAAATGAGCTGTTCGGCAGGTGAAGCGACGATCGTGTAATGAGCGCTGAACTGCTTAGGAACATTATAAGAAGATGGTTCGAGTTGTCGAACTTCACGCTTGGTCGTAAACAAATTTGCATAGAATGTTCGAGATTGCTGCCGAGTGCCGATAAATACAAATGGAAGCGCGCTATGACTATGGAGATCAAATGACATGATATGCCAGTGATGTTTTGATGATGGGTAATCAGGATGCGTCATTGATGCGAATCGTTCCAGAAAAACAATGTCGTATCCTTTATGGCTGCCTATGCAAATATTCGTGTCATTTTGATCAAGTGATGCGGTAACTCCTCGGACGATTGGAACGGTCAGTGATGATGAGCGATCTGTAGAAAAGTACAAAAGCCCATGGCGGAGTGCAAACTTAGCGATCACACGTCGTCTCTGCGCAACTTCCGAAAGCCCGGCTTTGTCATACACAGTTTTGAGCTGTGAGGTGAAGTGCGAAAACGAATCAGGCATTGTCTAGCTCTTATGTTCCGTTATCGTATCGAGGAGCGTCGAAACGTATTCGGCTTGGCTCCACGTAAGAGGACTAGGCGAAACTCGCTCTCCCGTAAGAGGATTGACTTGCTCCGGTATCATGCCCGTTGAAGTTGACACGTCTTTGACCCAGTTGATAATCGACATCGCTGTATCGCTATCCCCATGTTCGAGGCAGAACTGCGCATACCACATAGTAATAATCGGCCACCAGTTCCCGGTGATTGAATCATCAGCGCGATGATAGTTATCGTTTTCATATCGAGGAAAACCAATTTTATTATCTGGATTTTTGAATCTTTCAACAAAGGTTTTCATTGCCGCATTTAACTCGTCACTATCTGTCGAGAAGAGGCCAAACATAAATGCACCATAAATACTTGATGCGTCAATCGTATCGTTGTATTCAACTTCGCCATTTTTAACAATAATACCCTTATAAAAAGATTGTCGTTCAGTATTGAAGAGATACTTGTGTGCCGCTACTAATATGTCGTCTGCGACAGAGCGCCATTTTACAGCGCTTTCATCGTCACCAGCATCTTCTGCAAGCTCAGCAGCCGCGAGGAGTGCCGCATGGACGACAGAGGTCGTGTACGTTGTTGTGAGAAAGGTTTCTTCCCATAGATCATAGCTTGGCTTCGGTAAGCCAGTTGTGTCATCGATATGTTCTGCCAAAAAGCTAGCCATCGGCTTCACCATACTCTCATAAAACTCATGAAGTAATTTTGCGTCATGATGTGTCTCGTAGAATTGAGCGAATACAAACAGCACAATCGCAGTCTCGTCTTCTTGAATAGGCGGTGCAGTAATACCATCATGAAGATAAGTGTGCCAGCTTGCTCCAAGTCCGCCATCGGCACGATATTTATGCATCAAGTAGCCGCTGGTATGGAGTCCTTTACGACAAAATTCAAAGAATCGATGCGGCTCGTCTGTGTACCCCATACGAATCAACGGCCACAATACCAATGCGCCATCGCGCGGCCAGCAGTATTCGTAATCATCACGCGAGTAACGAAGCATGGAGCTGTCTGTACTCGCGATCACTGCACCACGTTTGTCGATGTGTGACTTTATGATCATCATGCTATGTAGGAATGATTCTCGATGCGAAGGGTCGAGTTTGTCACTGACTGCCTGCGCTGGTTCAAGCCATTTTTTCCAATATTCTGCAGTCTGATGTAATCTCGAAGAAACGCCATGGTTTCGGATCTGTTTGTCGATATAGAGTGCTTCTCGTGGTGACGTTCCAAACGCGATCCAATACTGTAGTCTCTCGGAGCTAAGAGGTTTTATCGTAAGTTTAAAGCGCAGTGTTGAGTCGACACGACCATGCTCGCCGTTGCCGTTACTGAGCTCGCCGTCATCCGCATCTCGGTACGTACCTTCCTTGCCTTCGATTCCAAACAGCCCAATACTGTGTTGATCAAACGGTTTATCGTTATGAAGGCCAGAAACGATCATTGCGCGCCGTCCGCGGTAATGGAGGATTGCTTCGCTGTCCGGAAGATACTGTGCAGTGTCGGTATTACTTCGTGAATCACCGATGACAAATGCCTGATGGGTAAAGACACGCACTTCGCGCTCTTCCTCTCGTAGATTCACCACATGAATATTACGAATGAACGCACTCATTTGAGAATCAACGAAATCATCAAACTCAAGCAAGATACCCAATGCCTCGTTTTTTGCAATCGTGTGACCTATAAGTGCTTTATGGGGGTAGCGGAAACGGAATGTCCAAGCGCCCTCGTCATCAAGCCAGCTAAGTGTTCCGTTGATCCATACACCGACACGATGTCGGGTTGATAGACCTGAAGAATGATTCTCAAGCCCTACATACGGATAATAAAGGTCATGGACAAGTCCATAATTATTGAGTCCGACATGCAGCTCACCATTGCTAAGTACTATTGGTCTAGCCATGTAAATGTCCTGTTCCATGATTGCTCATTAAGCGCCACCGGAGATCTCGGATGACATTTATATAATATAAAAACGCGTCGTACGGGGAGTCGTAGGGGCTGAAGTACGCATGCACATCGCCATCATCGAGCCATTTGGTGCTCATGTAATAGACGGCATCTGACGCGCCTAGTCGTCGCCAGTCAGTAATAAGCGCAGTATCTTCGGTGCGAAGGATGTCATGCTCAAGCGCGTAGAGGTGCCTGAGTGCTTCGCGCTGCATAGAATTACCAGTCCAGGCACTCAAGTCGCGCTCAGTGTCTGCCCATGTCGTCGTTTGCGGTACAGTGAGCTCTGCAACTGGACTAAACGCGGAAAGAGCATCACTTACTGTATAAAATTGTCGATCCTCACGAGATGCCCAATCAGATATGAACGTATCAAAGAATCCAAAGATGCCCGTATCTGCCCATTGATGTTCGCCAAATGTCTCATAATCCATAAATAAGTTTACGAGTGGGCCTTTTTCAAATGAGTTTTCTACCCAAGATGCGTACTTATCAGTTGTGAGTGGCCATTCATTCCATGATTGATTACTGAAGCGAAATGCGATGTCATCGCTCAGTTGATAATTCTTTAGGAGTAGCCCAATAGAATTTGTTGCTGGTGGGCGATAAATATGGTTTGGACTTCGCCAATCAAGTACCGTGTCCCATCCTTCTGCAAGAACGCCCTTGTAGCCGGCTTTTTCTGCCCACTGACCAACTTGATCATTGTAGGCAAGCTCGGTGTTGCGAAATACAGTAGGAGTAACTCCAAAAATAGCTTCGATCTTTTTCCGATGAAGAGCGACTTGACGCTCGAACTCTGGCAATGAATAGAAGAAAGCAAGACTATGATGATATGTTTCAGCCAGAATCTCTACACGGCCCGTTGCAATAATTCTTTGGAAACTCGCAATAACATCAGGAGCCCATTGCTCCGCCTGTTCTAAGAATGTACCAGTAATACTTAAGGAAAGCTTGAAACTGTCATTCTCGCTCAATAGTTTTTCGAGTAATTGGTTCATTGGACGGTATGATTTGTCAGCAACTTTTTTAAATATTACTTCGTTATTTGACGATGCGTCGTCGCGAGTAGTACTGAAGTATTCATGGCTATCCGCTGTATCGAAGACGGTATATGGCCTGACTCTGTATGGCTGATGAACATGAAGATATAATGCAATACCTGGTTGGCTCATACCAATGCTCCTTGCATAGAGCGCTTATAAAGTTGCTCACAGGTCACCGCCACTTCATCCCAGGTAAGTCGAGCATATTCTGATTTAACACCCCTGGTAAGTTCACTAGCTAAACTTGGCGATGTCGCTATCGCAATCATTTGATCAGCAAGCCGATCCGAATCCCAGAAATCGTATCGAAAAATATGCTTAAGTACTTCTCCTACGCCAGACTGACGACTGATGATAAGCGCACTATCGTGGTGGGCAGCTTCAAGCGCAGTGAGCCCGAATGGTTCGCTAACTGAGCTCATGATGAATATGTCAGCAACTGAATACGCATCTCGCCACTGTTTTCCACGAACAAATCCTGTAAAAAATACTTTATCCGAAATGCCGAGTTCGGCAGCCATGGCAATAAGTTCATCTCGCTGCTCGCCGTCACCAGCAAAGAGATAAACGAGCTTGTCGTACTTTTCGCTCGCCCGTGCAGCTGCGCGAAGAAAGTGCGTGAGGCCTTTTTGCACAGTAAACCTTGTCACTGTCGCTGCAACTGTGTATCCTTCTGAACGAAGAAGCTCGAGGTACTTAAACGTACGCATGTCGTATTCGTAGTCGGCAAAGCTACTCACGTCGATTGCATTATGCACCACCTCGACCTTGTCAGCAGGGATTCCGTAGCGATGGACAATAATACTCTTTGTTATGCCGCTCACGGCAATGATTCGGTCTGCAAGGAGCAGCGCTTCTTGCTCAATCTCATGTACGATGGGGTTACCATACTGCTCGCCTGATCGATCAAATTCTGTTGCGTGAACGTGCACAACGAGAGGCGCGCCAGAGATTTGCTTGGCACGAACCCCGGCTTCCATGGTAAGCCAGTCGTGTGCATGAATAACATCAGGCGATACTGTATCGAGAAGCTTCTCAACATATTTAACATACTTCTTCTGAACAGCGCGCATGGAATTGATAGGGCTGTCGTCTGGAAATTCTTTTGTAATAGTTGGGTCGCGGTCATACGCCTGAAGTCCATAGCGAAAATCAGGATCAATCTGCGTGGCACTGTGAATGTTCATAAAATCAATTCCAGGATGTTCGGCATCGTAGGGAACAACAAAATCGATTGTCGTCCCGCTTCGTGCAAGTGCCTTAGATAGGTGATAACATGCAACGCCGAGACCACCGCTATTATGCGGAGGTAGTTCCCACCCTAACATTAATATGTTCATGTTTTTTTGTGTGAACAATGCGCCATCGGCTGCAGACTGCTTCACGCCCCCTTTTAAACTTAAACGTCTTGGTTTCATTATAGTAAGCAATGCAAGCTTTTACAACAGCAATTAGTGTCAATATTCGCAATCGATTTTTTATCATATAAACCGTATAATAATTAACAATGGATCAAAGTAATATTCTTACGACAGCACTGCGAGAAGTAACTGATTTCCTCGGTGAGCCAAATGCGTACCGAGCGGTTTTGCTTCTCATTTTTTCAATTATAGTCTCGTACTGGTTAAGCAGGTTTCTTGCGAAGGGAATCATAAAGGTGGCGCAAAAAGTAGCGGTGCGCGGAGAATCGGAGACCCGTGAAGACCGAGTCGTCCTCTACCGACAAGTTGAAACCTATCTTAGTGTCGCAGTTGCCTCTGTTCGAGCCGTTGTTGTCGCTATTGCCGCATACATAACATGGAGGATTATTACACCTCAGGGAAGTCAGATTCTCGGTGGCTCTGGTGCTGCGGCAATTGGAGCGAGCGCATTCTTTATCGTCATCGCAGGACAAACATTGGGAATTTTGCTTCGAGATATTACTATGGGTGCGTCGATGATAATCGAGAAATGGTTTACAATAGGTGACTACATTAAAGTAGAGCCCTTCATAAACATGACAGGTGTTGTGGAGCGCATGACCCTGCGATCAACAAAGCTACGTAGCCTTAGTGGTGAAGTCGTATGGATTCATAACCAACAGATCCAAGCGGTGCATGTAACGCCACGCGCGCTTCGCACCGAGGCGGTAGATATCTTCGTGCATGATCGCGTCGCTGCAGAGAAGGCGATTGATAAAATTATCAATGCAATGCCAACTGGCCCTACTATGCTTGCTCGTCCTCTGAGGGTTAAGTATGCGGAACGTTGGGGCGAAGACTTATGGCGAATCACAGTAGTGGGACAAACAGCGCCTGGACGTGAATGGCTTATTGAGAACTACTTTGTTAACGCACTTAAAGCAATCGATGAGGGCAAGAAGAAATCAGAGAAGCTACTTGTCTACGAACCGATCGCACGATTTGCAGACCCCGTTGCCGATAGTCAGTTTAAGCGTGCCATCCGCGTTAAAAAAGAGAAAAATTAGTTACCTTCTTTTCTTTTTAGTAATATAGCGCTCAAAAGCGAGTGCTCCAAATGGTATATTACTTAGTACTTCGGCGGCAACAAACTGCTTAATATTCCATTTCATACTACGATGAGCAAAGAATACGATGAGTATATAGAAAACGAAGATAATTCCATGAATATAGCCTCCAATGCCAAGCGACCATTCATACAGCGGCCATTTATTTATTTTTGAGAATATTCCAAAGAGGAGAAGCATCCAGCCGATCGTTTCCGCATATGCTGCAAACGTATACAGTGCCCAGGCTTCTTTTTGCGTAAATATATTATCGAGTTGATCATACGCATTTGTCGCTTTTGTTTTTATTGTATCCATAGTTAAAGTGTAGCAAACTTACTAAGTATCGTAATAGTACCTACTGTAAATTGACTAGTGAGGTAGTCAATGGTACCTTATGGAAGACAGCTCGCTACATCTACGAATAAAGGTGCGGAATGACAACTCCCACAAATACATCGAGAACTCGTTACTGTCTCATGCTTTTCACCACCGTGGCCGTGTGCTACGTGGAGATGAAGATGAGGACACATCAGTCTCATTTCTAATTCGGCCGATCGATCAACTGTTGCAGGGAGTAGAGACGGAATGTTTCTTTGAGCGAATCTTTTCACTCAGATGAGCAAGTCTCCTCCTTGCTCATACTCATAGAAAATTATTTCAATATAGATTCAAGTTCGCTAATACGACGTTGCTGCTGGGTAACTTGCTTTTCTAGATTTTTAAGATCAGTTGAATCACGTGACATCACAAGGAGCCACTGAATTTGGTTGAAGTCACCGTAAAGAGGTGCAATTGAGACTTCCCAGTACTTCATTGTTCCCTTGAACGTAGGGCAGTATCCTTCGAACCGAGCAAGTTTACCAGTCCGTGCAATCGCGAGCGCGTCTTGCGCCTTTTGCTTCATTTCCGTCTCCCAAAGATTCAGCCAGTCTTTACCTATGACGCTTTTTTCATCATCAATTTCCATGACCTTAAGTCCATTGGGATTGAATGACATGAGCCTATTATCGAGGTCAAGAACCTTGATACAATCCTCAGATGAGCCGTAGAAGCAGCTAATTATTTTATCGGTAGGAAGATTTGCCATAGTAAACGTATTATACGCATATTACATCATATTTAATAGTGTTTCATTGCACTTACAAAGTATATCTCGAAGAGATAATTGTATGCTTCGATAAAAATTGTTATAATTTGGACAGTTGACCAAATTATGAATAAAGAGATATCGAAGACTAATGTCAAAAAACAACTCATCGATGCCGCCTACAAGGTTTTCGTCGAGAAGGGCTTCACTGATGCCTCAATTAGAGATATTGCAAAAGAAGCCGGCATCAGGTCGGGGCTTGTATATTATTACTTTAAAACAAAAGATGAGATATTAATCGCGGTCCAGGTCGATACGCAGGAGCGGTATCACCAGTTTTATGCAACACAAGCTGGTAGGACTCACGATCTTCGAACGGATCTACATGAAATACGCTCACGTATTATCGACAATCCAGACTGGTATCGTTGGCGATACGAACTATACGCGCTTAGTTTACGAAGAGTCGACCTTCAAAGTGAAGTCGCTTCAGTACTTGAGCAGGGACGTCAAAGCTTGCAGAAGTACTTAGCGTATCTTCTACCTGACGATAATAATGCTTCGGACTTAGCTGGAATTCTTATTGCGTGTTTTGATGGACTTGCGTTGCAAGCTCTCGTCGACGACTCATTCAAGATTGACGAAGCATATACCCTACTCGCCGAGCTCATAGAGATATACGTATCTAAACATACTCAAGAGGGAGGTCGTAATGAATAAAATCAGGACAGTAATCTCGGGGGTCGTTGTTGCTAGTATCATTGTCGCATCGACAAACTCGGCTAGTGCACATAACCTAACTAAAGCACAGTCTATCGAAGCATACACTGCAAACGCACTCGAGAAATACCACATACCCGGGGCATCGCTCTTTGTACAAAAAGATGGCAAAAAACTAGTTGAAAAAAGCTGGGGAGTATCGAGCGACAGCAAAGCCATCACTGCCGATACGCCGTTTCTTATAGGCTCTTTGAGCAAATCGGTAACCGCTCTAGCAATTATGCAACTTGCACAGGACGGTAGAATTAATCTGAACGAGCCAATCTCGAAATATATTCCTGATTTTCAGTATGATTCGCCGAATAATACACCAATTCTTGTGCGACATCTCCTCGAGCACACAAGTGGCATAAGTGCACTTGATGGGCTCAATGTTACAGATAGAAATTATTCTGCAGACGGAGGCATTAAGCAGGCAGTGAATGCTCTAGATGGCGCCAGACTTAAATCAAATCCTGGCGATACTTATACCTACACGTCGGCAAATTATCTACTTCTCGGCGAGATTATCGAGTCAACCTCAGGAAAAACATACGCTGATTTCGTGGATTCACGAATCTTTACTCCACTGGATATGCATAAAAGCTCAGCGAATCAGAAAGCGACAGCTCAGAGCGGGCTCGTACCTGGATTTTCGTCATGGTTTGGGCAGGCCGTAAAAGTACCGAGTTTTTATGACAATGCTGGTGCGCCGTATGGGTATATCGCTTCTACAACAAACGATCTCATAAAGTTTTTAGACTTTATGAAAAACGGAAATGAAGCAGTACTTTCAAAAAGCGGACAAGACAGGCTTAAGGAGAAACCACAAAAAGACCGTTCGTACGGATTCGGTTGGCATTATTCTAAACAAGATAAGTACTATTACCATGGGGGAGCAACACCTGAATATCGCGCCGAGATGTTTTATTATCCAGATCGAGACTTTTATGGCGTACTTTTGACAAATAAGTATCACAGTCTTGAGGATCAACAAGTTTCCGACATTACTAGTGGTGTACGTGCTATAGCACAGGGTGAGTCACCGAAAGAACTTCCTAGACAAAGTCATTTAGAGGTTTGGAGTATCTGGGGCGCTGCACTCGTATTCATTGGGCTCTTTGGCGCTAACCTAGTAACGATCTTTCGTAAAACGATGAAACGGAGCAACCTGAGGCTATTCTTCGGCGTAGTATCACTCATGTTCGCCATAATACTGTTCATGACAGTTCCTTACATATTCGGAGCACCGTGGCATTCAATCTTTCTGTTTGCGCCAGACGTAGGGTATGGCTCGGCGACTTTAGTAATCGTTGCTGCATTAAACGCAGTAGCATATCTCTTCACCTCCAAAATTTTAGAGACAAAGAGATAAGGATAGAGGAGGGCGGCCTCGGCAGCTTATCGTTGATCTAATTTGCATAGTTTGATGAATGGCTTCAAAACCCTTTCATCAAACACAACACTATAGCGTAAACCTAATCGTCTCAATGTAGCATCGAAACATGTATGTTCATGAATCTGCTCGATAATACTACTTTTACGGTTCTCAGCGTTATGCACGAGGCGCTTTTCAGCCTTGAAGCATACCGGTGCGAAAAATCCGAGCGGTACTCCATCTGCATAATCTGTGAAACTTCCTCTGGTTTCAATTGGCAGCTTACTGAAGCTGTCGATGAGCATTGTAAGATCTTCGGTTATCTTCGCCGAAAATAGCTCAATTTCAGCTCTACGCTCGAGCCTTCGAACAGTCCTACGAAGCAATGCTTGTGATACGCTGGAAGAATCCATACGCCAACACCTCCTCTATCATGTGCACTAACCAATTCGACGCCGCCTCGTCGAAAAACGTGCACGTCCAATTGAATAGTGGAGTTATTTAAGCATATTCTATAGCCTCGACATAGTTCTTATGAAAAAAGGAGTGTTACTACTGTGCGTGATTTTGCAATTCTATAAATCCGTTATGCATGTTGGTATGATAGATAGAGTAATGAAAATTTTGAAACCTACACTTAGCCAGGAACTCGTTATTGTCGAAGATATCACTCAAGTTTTTGATGAAGATGAATCTGTCAGTGATGTCCATGTTGATACTCAGCAATTGAATAATTTTAAGCTAAAGCACTTGAGTATCGCTAGTTCTTTGTTTTCTAAGACTGATCTGTCTGGCATGAATGTCGAAAAGCTTCAATTGCTCGACTGTGAATTTAAATCGTGCAACTTTACTGCAAGTTCATTTCCGAACTCCAGCTGGCATGTTATCGCAATAGACAATGCCAGATGCACCGGCATGCAACTCACTGAGAGCACGATAAAGAATGTAACATTCAAAAACTCCAAGCTCGAATTGATGAATTTTCGGTTCTCAAATCTACAAAATGTCGTATTTGA
>JACQGD010000009.1 GCA_016199685.1 Candidatus Saccharimonadota bacterium | reverse complement strand
TGCATCTTCTTCCATGTGCGCGTGATGAATACGGACACGGGCGGTCGTTCCGTCGTCAAGCGGTGCATCAATAAAACCGGCCTCAATAATCGGCTGGTACATCTGTGTGGTCTGGTAACCTTTCGGAAGATCCGGATAGAAGTAGTGCTTTCTGTCAAAACGTGAGACATTTGCAATCTTTGCATTCAGTGCCTTGCCAGCTTTGATCGCAAGGTCAACCGCATGACGGTTGAGGACAGGTAGCATTCCTGGAAGTCCAAAATCAATAGGACTCACCACACTATTTGGTGATTTATCGCGAGCATCGTTGTCGGCACCACTGAATAACTTTGTATCAGTTGCAAGCTGCACGTGACACTCAATGCCAATCGTTAATTCGTATTTCGAGATTACTTCTGCAGATGCCATAGCTATATTGCTCCTAAATCTTTTAGACCTTGTTTAAACCCAGCAAGTGCACGACGAGCCTGGTCATAATCAACGCGAATATCAGACTCATGCGCGATTTGATTACGTAATTTATGCGAACTCCATACAGCATTGCGATTACTCCATGTTTCTTTTGCAAACTTCATTCGATCACCCATTGTCTGCCCTTTGAAGCCTCGCGCTTGCAGCGCATGATCAAGTAATTTATCGCCGTTGATAATTGCCATATGGTATGATGGCTCATTATCTCGTACGAGCGATTGCTCGATTGCGAGCCATTTCGATCGGTATTTATCAACGTCGAGAACTGTCGTCCCTTTTTTTGTCAGTGTAATAACTGCGAATAGGAGTACCGCGATTATAATAACCGCAGCAAATAGAATGATAATTGATCCATCCATACCTAGTTATCCTCCTCTAGCGATTTTGCGAAAGCAAGCAGCAATGCATCTGATTTTTGTTGCCCGATAAGCTGCACACCAACTGGCAACCCGCCCTCGGTGACACCCGCAGGCACGCTAATCGCTGGAACACCTGCAAGACTTGGCGCAACCGTCATGATGTCAGCGAGATACATTTTCACTGGATCTGCCGTGTTTTCACCGAGCTTGAATGCAGGCGTCGGACTGACCGGGCCGACCAGCACATCACACGTTTGAAAAAGCGTATTGAATTCATTGATAAGGAGCGTCCGCGCTTTTTGCGCTTTTTGATAATAGGCATCAAAGAATCCGCTTGAAAGCACATAGCTCCCGATCATAATACGGCGCTTGTTTTCTGTGACGAATCCCTGATCTCGGGTTTTGCCATAGAGTTCAGCGAGTGTCTTTACTCCTTCAGCACGAGTACCATAGCGAATGCCATCGTAGCGAGCTAAGTTACTGCTTATTTCTGCAGGTACAATAATGTAATACATTGCAAGGCTATACTCGATCATCGGAAGATCAACTTCAACGATCGTATGACCATCAGATTTCGCCTTTTCAATATAGCCGCGTACAAGCTGTCGCACATCCGCGTCGACATCGTCGGTCATAAATTGTTTGACTACACCGATAGTGAGCTTTTTATCGAGTGTCGTCGGTACAAAGAAGTCTGGTAGCGTTGTCATGTCGCGCTCATCCGTACCGGCCATAATATCCATGACAAGTGCTGCATCGTCTGCAGTTGTTGCAAATGTCCCAATCGTATCTGTACTGCTCGCCATTGCAACAACACCGTAGCGAGATACGGTTCCGTATGTCGGCTTTACTCCGACGACACCGTTGAAGCTTGCCGGTTGTCGGATTGAACCGCCCGTGTCTGTACCCAGTGCAAATGGAACGATGTCGAGTGCAGTAACGACTGCCGATCCACCACTGCTCCCTCCAGCAACGCGTGAAGTGTCGTGGGAGTTCTTTGCAGGACCATAGGCCGAGTTTTCGGTACTTCCGCCATGCGCAAATGCATCAAGGTTTGCTTTGCCGATACAAATTGCCCCTTCAGCTTCGAGCTTTTCAACCGCAGTTGCTTGGATCGGTGCCATGAATTCTTTGAGAAGCGTACTTGCTGCGGTAGTCGGAGCACCATAGGCAAGAAAATTGTCTTTAACAACAAAGGGAATTCCTGCAAGTCGCCCAGTTATCTCTCCACCATCGACAGCTTGAGCACGCCTGAGTGCACGATCTTCTGTCAATGACAAGAGCGCGTTGTATTGCTCGTTTTCTTTTGCTTTATGGAGCGCAGTCTGTACGGCTTCGAGCGCAGACATTCGCGCGTAATCTGAAATTTTCACCATCTTTATAACACCTTTGGAACTTTAATTTGATGCGCAAGTTGCTCATTTGGGAGCCCGAGGAGCACTTCTCGTGAAACACCACTATCAAGGACCGTATCGTCGCGCCAAACGTTCGAGAGTCCCGTTACCTGGTAGGTCGGCTCGACGCCATCTGTATCGAGATTTGAAAGTTGTTCAACGTACTTGAGAATATTCTCAAGGTCTTGCTGTAAACTATCAGTCTCAGCATCATCTAATTGCAAACTACTTAATTGTGCAAGGTGTTGCACGTCATCACGAGAAATTTGTGTCATAGATTTATTATAGTACATTCCATAACAGATGTAACTATTTGTTTATTTTTTACTTTTATGATATAATGATGTTATATGAGCACGGAATGTCCGTTGCCATAGTACCGTGAGAGGAGGGCGCCATGAGGCGTCTTTTTGTTTTTACTTTCGGTCTCGTGTCGTTTTTTGCCCTTCCCGGGGCAATCGCGATGGCTCAGACCGAAAGTAACGTCAGTCGGATCGCGTTCATCGACGGCAGTTTCAACATGGACATGGACAACTGCAACGGAGCTGAGAGCATCTTCAACTTCAAGATTTCCAGCAGCGGAACAGGTGGAGCCAAGGTGCTCGTCGTAAACACGACGAATAATGTCGTCGGTGAGACGAGAGTCGATATCACCAGCCCAACGACCGACATTACTGTCGGTATTCGCGATGGGTACGTCGGCGAAGCGACCGTAAGCGTCGAAGCCGACAACTACGTCGTCGCCGCTGGAGAGAAAGGTGATCAAACCGCCAAGAACGAATTCAAGATTGCAGGAGTAGGTCGAGCCAACTGCGCGCTCGATGCGCAAGAAGCACTCTCTCGCCGCCTGAGTCGGAAGAAGCAAGTGACGACGAAGACGGCGAGGACTCCGCCGACGAGGGCCAAGACCAAGACGAGGACAAAGATAGCCCCACTGCAACCTCCTAGCACGATCGCCCCTGACTACTCATTAACTTGAGAAGTCAGGGGCTTTTCGCTTTTCTGACATAAGCATGATACAATCGTGCGTAGCTCATGAAACGAAAACAAAAAAAATCACTTCTCCAACTCTTAACTGAGTTTGCCAAACTACAGCTCGCAGGCTACATACCATTTTGGGGTAAATACCTTGGGTTTGCTTTTTTTGATAATTTCACACCCATACCAACGTTCTACGCACTCCTCATACCAATGGTCCTTGCCAACATCATATTCTTCTATGTCGATGATAAATGGGTATTTTCTCACCCTGCAGGTAAACGTAAGTCTAATTTTGAAGCAGTGAAATTTGCGCTCTTTATTCTTGTTAGTGAGGTCCTTGTTCTCGGTATTACGTATGGTCTTCTCTACTTTGCCGATATCACTCCATATATTGGACAGTTCATTTCTGGATTCATCATGGCAATCTGGACATTCTTCGGTCTTCGCTTTTGGGTATTCAACACGGCAGAACAAACGAAGAACAAAACAAAAACGCGCCGTAAAGCGCGTTCTCGTTTGCCAAAATCGGCGTAATTATCGAGCGTCGATAAATGTGTGGGCACGTCCACTTGCACCACCACGACCTGTTCGGCCAATACGGTGTACATAGTCTTCGTACGTTTGTGGCGTATCAAAGTTGATAACGTGTGTTACATTTGGAATATCAAGTCCACGTGCAGCAACATCTGTTGCAACGAGAACGCGAACTCGCTCATCCTTGAATTGCTTCAAAGCTTTCGATCGCTGAGATTGGTTCTTGTTACCATGAATCGCAACGGAAGGGATGCCACTATTATGTAGGTGGTCACTGAGACGCTGGACACCAAACTTTGTTTCGCCAAAGACGAGCACTTTATCGTACCCATCCTGCTGGAGTAGTTCAGTAAGGAGGTCGACTTTATGAGTCTTGTCACGAGCTTCGATAACATCCTGCTCAACATGCTCAGCTGTTTCGCTTGTACGAACAGAAACTGTTGCTGGGTCTTTAAGGAACGTCTTCGTCAATGCAGTGATTTCAGGAGTAATAGTTGCACTAAAGAAAAGAGTTTGACGTTCTTGAGGCATCGCATCAACGATCTGGCGAATGTCAGGGAGGAATCCCATGTCGAGCATTCGGTCGCCACTCTGACGTTCAATGATTGGAAGCAAGAATGCAGCAGTTTTACCTGTACCTGTGTTTGCGAGGCCGATGACATCGCGACCTTCGATGATATATGGAATCGCCTGGTCTTGAATCGCACTTGGCGTTTCATATCCTTTTGATACAATATTGTGCTTTAGTTCAGATCCAAAAGGAAAATCAACAAATTTGTGCTTTGATTCATAGACAACTTCGTCAGCCTTTGCGACTGCTTTGTTGATGAATTTTGATGGATGAATATATTTCTTTGCTGGGCCGCGGCTTCCGCCACCGCGCCGTCCGCCACCGCCGCCGCCAAATGAGCGACCGCCTGATGGACGTGAATTATTCTGAGGTCGTGCGCCTCGTCGTTGTTGTGTAAATGCCATAAGAAAAAACCCTTTCGTTATTTCTATTTAGTAGATATGCAGTCAGAACTTACAAATATAAGTCATAGAACAGCGAGAGGATATTTCGGTGGTGGCGCCATGGCACTGAAGTGTGCTCATGAAATCGGTGCGCTCATCTTTGAAAGAGGCTCGACATTCATCGAATGCAATATATCAACTATAGCACAAGCAAATCTAAATTGCAAGCTATTGTCGATAGAATGGATCTTCAGGTGTAGACGGCTGCTGTTGAGGTGCCTGAGGTTGTTGGTATGGTGGTGGTGTTTGTTGCTGACCATACATTGGTTGCTGAGGCTGATTTTGCTGAGGATACGGTTGCTGCTGCGAGAGCGGCTGAGGAGTACCTTGAGGTTGTGAATACTGAGGTTGGACCTGTTGTGACTGCTGAGGCTGCCAGAGCTGCTGGACCACTGCTTGTTGTTGCTGTTGCGGAGTTGCACTTGGACCGACATACGGTGGCTGCGCACCGTAATGGCCAACACGAAGTGAATCGAGGCGTCGCTTTTGAAGAATAAATAGTATGACGAAAATAATTGTAAGCACAACCATCACGATCAAAGCAATAATCATCACTGAACGAAGCTGATTCATAAGTGACGTATCACTTGCGCTTCCCTGCTTGCTACTCGCTAGTTTCTGCAATGGTGCAGCATAAGCGTTGAAACCGTATAGTTTACCAGCCTTAGCAAAATTCGCACTTGCTGAAGAGTAATTACCATTGAAATAGTCGTCAATACCCTCTACCCATACTTTTGATGCTTCACTAAGACTTCCTAAGCTAAGGTTTTTATCTTCCACGAGCTTTGTGAGCTCACTTGCAGATCGCACTGTCCCGTTTGCAAAACATTGCTGATCTGGGCAATAAGAAAGCCTGTAAACACCAAGTCCGATGTATTCACCGTTCTGATTAAACACGCCCGCTCCATCAGTGCCTGGTACTACGGGCGTCGCAACTTGTACGAGCTGCTGACCATCTTTGTCGTATGTTTGGTTTACTGCACCGTTAGTAACGACTGGTGTGTTTTGATTCTTGCCGATAACGAGCGATGTATCTCCGAAAGATTGATATCCTATCGTATTAAGGATGTCATTCGCCTTAGGCAGCCCGACTGCATTTATAACGACATTCTGGAACGAGCCTTCCAACTTCAGGAGACCAACATCTTTTGCAGGAGTTTTACTATCAAAGTTTTCTTGCTTCACTTCATTAGTATCGAAGTCTGCAGCAACAAATTTTGCTTCTATGACAGAATCTGAATATGCAAATGAAGGGCGAGCTCCGGTACTTGCATCGACGACGAGCGGCTTGTTAGTAGGCTGCACGGCATATGAATATGAGTCTTTCGTCGCCGTTACATAATTATCTGGAATAAGAGATCCAATATTTTCGATCTTAGCCAAAGCTTCTTGATCACCAACCTGAGCACCCGTTCGTAGGTAATCAGCATCCGAATCGAGAATAAGGCGTGCTTTGAGAAGATACTCGAGCACTCGATCAAGCCGTTCTAACAGCGTCTTCTGACTATCGGCAAAATTGATATAGCCATTAATTGCCGCTTTTGGACTATAGCGAATTGCATGGCCACTCGTTGCAACGTAGCCGTCATTTGAAACAATTGTTCCACTCGCAAGATTTCCGACACACGCATCTGTCAGCGTCGTCACTACATCGCCTGATGCGATTTTCAGATTAAGATCAGCACAGTAAAGAGAACCGATCCGAACAGCGCTTGGCTGATTCTTTGCAATTGCAGAAAGACTGGTGAAGTTTGTATTGTACTCTGGCTTTGGCGTCTCAAGTGGAAGCTGCTCGCCTTCTGTGACGACAGCTTGTTTCGTAGTAGCAGGCCCGGCCTTTGCATCTGTACCTTCTGTTTCATCATCGCTGACAAGTTCAGATTTTTGATACGATAATGATTGTAGCGCGTTTTCACCGAGTGTCGCATCGTCACGTGAATTGGGACGAACGTTCGTAACACATGCAGATACCGGCGTGTCGTTTTGAATCGTATAGTAACAATCATCATACTTTTGATTAGCGATACGATAATTCTCATTTTTTGTCGTAAAACGGACCTTTTGATACTTCACGCCATTGATTGTCTGGCCGCTCGGCTTTGTTGCATCTATAGATACGGTCGTCCCATCGTCAGCAGTTTTTGCCGCAAGTCGCTTATCCGTACTCAGCTGCACGAAAAGACTCAACTGCGAGAGTCCTTTATAGTCAGGCTTCGTCTCGTTCGCCTTAAGCTCATCAGCCGTGAGCGCAGATGAAATCAATAATTGAGGTGGATCAGCAACTGCTGCTCGATCGGACTCGCTACTCTCAGCTGGAGTAATTCGAATTAAGTTATAGTCTCGAGAGGTTCGGAGATCGTCATTTTCAAAATATGCGCTCGAACCCTGCTTACCGGATGCATCAACAGGAGCGACCGTCTCGGCATAACTCGTAAATAACTGATTATCATATTTGAGCGTGAATCCGAGCGTTGATTTTACAGGAACGAGTTTTGAAAGCTGGCCTGGTGGCTGAAGTGCATTCGCAAGCGCCACACGAGCTTCGGCGTCCTCAACAGCTGTTCGCGGAATAACAAAGAAAAGCCCACCACCTATCAATACAGCAAGTGTAATTGTAGTGATAAGTAATAACTTAACAATACGCTTCAGAGGCGAATGGAGCGTCTCTGTCGCCGAGCGCACCGCTTTTGTTTCTTGTGGTATATAAGGGTTTGTTGAAGAATCCTGCATGCTAATGCTTAGTTTAGCATAACTTTTTACATTTTTGCACGGATTTCACTGATCAAATCCCGAAGCTCTGCCGCCTTTTCAAATTCTAGATTCGCACTGGCAAGTTCCATCTGTCCAGACAGATCTTTAATGAGGGTTGCATACTCGTCTTTTGGAATCTTCTTTAGATCAACCTTTGGCTTTCCGTCATCCTTTACTGGGATCAACGCGCGAAGGCCTTCATCGATCGCTTTGGCAACGCTTGTCGGCGTAATACCGTGTTCAGTATTGTAGGCTTCTTGAATCGTTCGGCGACGATCCGTTTCATCCATTGCTGCACGCATCGAATCAGTGATTCTATCACCATACAATATAACCTTACCGTCCTGGTGACGGGCGGCACGACCAATCGTTTGAATTAGTGCGCTTGTCGAACGGAGGAATCCTTCTTTGTCGGCATCCATAATTGCAACCATACTTACCTCAGGTAAGTCGAGACCTTCACGAAGAAGGTTAATACCAACGAGCACATCGTAGACTCCGAGACGAAGATCTTTTAGTATGTCTCCTCGTTCAAGCGTATCAACCTCGCTATGGATATAGGCAGTTTTAATATCGAGCTCGAGCAGATATTGGCTAAGGTCTTCTGCCATCCGTTTTGTCAAAGTCGTTACAAGCACTCGCTGATTCTTTTCAATCCGCTCTCTAATCTCACCAATCAGATCATCGATCTGTCCATCAGTTGGCCTGACTTCAAGTATCGGGTCGAGAAGTCCTGTAGGTCGAATGATCTGCTGTGCAGGTTCGGGACTATGTTCTAGTTCATATTCACCAGGGGTTGCCGATACATACACCGCTTTATTGATATGTGAATCAAACTCATCAAAACGTAGCGGACGGTTATCCATTGCCGAAGGAAGTCTAAATCCATGTTCGACCAGCACCTCTTTACGCGCACGGTCGCCATTATACATACCTCGTACCTGAGGTAATGACTGGTGACTCTCGTCCACTAACAGAAGCCAGTCATCTGGGAAGTAATCGATCAATGTCGCGGGCTGCTCACCAGGCTCACGGTTGGTAAGGTAGCGACTATAATTTTCGATACCTTTGACGAACCCGGTTTCTTCAAGCATCTCAATGTCGTACTTTGTACGCTGCGTAAGTCGCTGCGCTTCAAGCAGCTTGTCGTGCTTCTCGAACCATTCAACTCGCTCCTCAAACTCACGCTTAATATTTTCAATCGCATGCTCAAGTTTTTGTTTTGGTGTCACATAGTGACTACTCGGGAATATCTTCAATTCATTTGGCTCACCAAGTATTTCGCCCGTCAAAGGATCAATCCTTGTAATACGATCAACCTCATCACCAAAAAACTCTATACGATACGCAACGTCACTGCCCGCTGGAAAGACATCCACGACGTCTCCTTTGACACGAAATGTCCCTCGATGAAAATCAATGTCATTTCGCTGATACTGAATGTCGGTTAACCAGCGAACCATCTTATCCTGCTGGCGGCGCTCTCCTTTTTTGATAGTAATCGACATTTCAGAGTAATCATCCGGTGAACCAATGCCATAAATACAGCTGACACTTGCGACAATAATGACATCGCGTCGCGTAAGAAGCGCAGTGGTCGCTGCGTGACGAAGACGATCAATCTCGTCGTTAATCTTACTGTCTTTTTCTATATACGTATCACTACTGCTGATGTACGCTTCCGGCTGATAATAATCAAAGTAGCTCACAAAGTAGTGTACTTCGTTTTCAGGAAAAAAAGATTTGAACTCGCTATAGAGCTGGGCGGCAAGCGTTTTGTTATGTGCGAGAACAAGTGTTGGCACCTGACGATCCTGTATAATGTTCGCCATCGTGAATGTCTTCCCCGAGCCTGTCACGCCAAGAAGTGTTTGTTCGCGCTCACCCTTATCAAGCCCCTCAACGAGTTGCTTAATGGCCGAAGGTTGATCACCCATCGGTTGATACTTAGTTTCAAGTTTGAATGGCCTGTTATCCATCCTCCTTATTATAGACTACAAAGCTAGCCGCGACCAGAACGCTTCGCACTCACCTGACTATCGGTACCGTCGTGCTGGAAATCGGCGTATTTTCGGTCAAGCGCTTCGACAACCCGTTCAACAAGACGGTCCGGATCCGTGTCGTAAATGACATCTCGTGCCCCTGGCGCCTCAATATTTTCAAGCAGCGTCGAAACATAATCGGCAAGTCCGCCGCTACCAAGCAGGACACCACAGACCTTACGGCTCTCTAATGCGGTCGAGAGCTCGTGCAGACTTCCCATGCGTCCGCCAACGGTGACAACCGCATCGCTACTTCGTACAAGGTGCACATCACGGCCAACATATTCCATGCCTGTGAAGTTGATGTAGTCAAACTCGACAGTAGGAAGCTTGTACGTTGCAACATGCTCACGAAACGATGAAGCTGGAGAAAATCCGACCGAAATACCTCTGCCTGAAGTTTTGACACTTTTTGCTCCCATTGCCGCAAAATGAGGCAGGCCAACTGTCGCACCGGTTAAGAGCGTCTTGCCTCTACTTGCAATAGCCTTCCCTAGATCGTAAGCAAGTTGATGTGAAGCGGTAACTGTATCACCGCTCGCTGCGCCCGATACACAAATTTGATATTTCATTTATACCCTCCCTTAGTCGGTTTCAGTTTTTCTGGTGCAATCATGTCATTATCGAGCTGCTGCAATACTTGATGCTTGAGATTTGGAAATCCCATGTAGCGTATGAAGAGCTCATTCCACAAACTTTCTCTGAAATGATACGCATATCGTCGCTCGTACGGTTCACGGTTAGAATAAGCAAAGCTGATGTCAAACAAGTTAAAAGCAACCGGAAACTTATCGTATGTCAGTCCTACGAAGTCGAGGTCTTTCCAAAACTCAAGCTCAGGATCGATATGAAACAGTAAATCTTCGGCGCGTCGCCAGTGCAGATCCTCAGGCTGAACATGCGGTTGAAATGCTTCAGGATGATCTTCACCTTCGAGCTTGCCAAAGTAGCGTTGGATCACTCGCCAATGTATATGATTCCCGACAATCTGAGATGCATTTCCGGGATCGGCAATAAGCGTTTCGACAACTATCTCTCCGAATTTCTTACGATGAGAATGCGCTTTGAAAAATGTCGAGTACAGTTTAATCTCATTCATATAATGAAGGAGTAGCGGCAATGACTTTAATGCAAGGCCACGCATTGTTTTTTGTTTCATAGGGACTACCACAATGACACCGAGTTCTTTTGTGTGAGTGACGTTATGTAATTTTTTCTTAACAAAATGTTCCGCTAGGCCAACATATTTCTTTTGATCCATAACAACAATCTTCAGATCACGTTCTTCGTAATCTTTCGCAGTGACTGTCTTGAATAATTCATCGTATGATTCGAGCCACTCTGGCCCCTCCGAGAATCGAAGCGCAGTGTAGAGTTCATCAAAGTTTTCACCCGCAAGCATTTGATCGAGCGTTTCATAACCGAGTGTTTTTATGAGATTTTTCGGCGGCATTTTCGCGAGCATTTTCTTAGCAACTGCATGTTTAAGCACAAACACTTTTCTCGGAAAATCGACAGCATTCGCAGCTTTAACCATAAGCGGAACCATATGCTCTATGTTTTCAGGTTCCGTAGCTCCAATAACTTTTGCAAGCCGAACATTGTCCATAGCGACACGGTTCATCAGTGCTTGATAAATTTCTTTACCTGTCGAATCCGCTGGGTCAAGTCTCATTCGGCGCATACGGTCATGCGCGGTTGCTAATATATCTCCTACGAGCCTTACGTCAGCAGCATGGCCGCCACTGGCTTTTTCAAGTTCCCGAATGCTTTGTGTGAAAAGTGGCTCTTCGGCATTTAGTAGTTCTTTTAAAAATTTTCCCATTATTAATCTCGATTATATCATGCTTATGTTAATACGGCTTTTCATGAAGCGGCATATGATGAAGCATTGTTCCTTTCGCTAAAATTCCTGTTTTGGCGCCGATGTGATTTACGACAGACGTTGAGTTTGCGCTTGCAAATATGATACATTCAGCGATATTTTTACCCTGTACCCACTGCGACAAAAACCCTGAGCCAAATGCATCACCAGCACCTGTACGGTCGACAACACGCACATCTTGGTACATACCAGCCCTAACGATAGTTGTCTTATCGCTTGCGACAACCCCATTAGGACCATCGCTCACTATGGCAATCGGCACGAAGTGATGCAGGTGACGGACAAGCTCTTCGAGAGTCTCGCCTTCGACAAGCATCGATGCCTCATCTTTGTTGACACAAAGTACCTCTACGTCCTCAAGCAGTGATCTCAGTTTATTTGGATGGAGCAGCTCACTCTTTCCCGGATTAAACATAATTTTAATGCCCTGCTTTCGAGCTTCGGTGAATAGTGTGTGTAATATATCAAACTCGCCACTGAGTGTTGATACATAAAGCCAATCCGCCTCGACACCTTTGACACGAAAGTCGCCTGCATGATAGTGCGTTGAAGCCCCTCGATATGTCAAGATAGTTCGCTCGCCGTTAGGAGCAAGGAGGAGCACGGAGTAGCCAGTATTATATTTATGATTGAAGCTCAAGTGCGACGTGTCGACACCTTCGTGATCAAGTACATCAATGATAGCCCTACCTGCCGGGTCATGCCCGAGTACACCCATGAAGACGGCGTCGAGACCTTGACGAGCAAATGTTACCGCAGCATTCGTCGCCCCACCACCAGTACTAAATGTAATATTATTGACATCTGCTTTTGCTCCGAGCTCAAGTCGCATGAACTGTTCATGCGTCGAAACATCACTGACAGGCTTGAATTCTTCGCTATGACTCAAAAAGACGTCTTGAACGGCTGCACCGACAGAGATAATTTTTATATGACGCCCACTCATTTACACCAGTATACCATTTATGCTTGTATCTCATAGTAAATCGGCGTAACTTTACTCTATGGAAAGACGCAAAAATCCTTACACAGATCTTGAAGAGCAATATCAAGCAGCAGGATGGCATTCTGTATTTCTCACAATGGGAATGTACGGCGAGAGGTTTAATACATCTCCTGACTTAACGAAGACTATTCTTGGTGGGCATACACTTAATCTCTGCTACTACGCATTTAAAGAGCCTCACAATCTCGTTCCTCGGATTGAAAGTCAACTTGATAGTGGTGATGTCTCAATAGAAAATGAATACCGTACAGTATTTACTGACCTGCATGGAAGCACCGTGGATCCATCTCTTATGCTTCTGCATAATTTAAAATATGAAAATGATGCAACGTCTATGGATGCATACTACACATCAGATTTTTCGCGACTCGAGAAAGATGCATCTATATGCGCATACCATTTCAGCTATCGTATTCAGGAAAATATTGATAAAGGTGTATCTATAGGTTCAGCTATTAAAACAATTCAACGTGATAGCGCGTTTTATATAGGCATGTACGACCAGCCTACTCCCTGTTTAACAACAGCATATTCGTCTGGATTTTCAGCAAGCACCTTTTCAAGGGTTTTACGGAATACATAGCGCATATCGCTATTGATATTAATCTTACTTACGCCGATTCTTGCAGCTTCTTCGAAATAGTGAAGTGGTGTACCGCTTCCTCCATGAAGACTAAGCTGAACATCTGAAGCATCACGCAACGATTGCAAGAGTTCCAAATCGAGTACTTTTGGTACAGGATACTTACCGTGGAGGTTACCAATTGCTGCGGCAAACGTATCGATACCCGTCGCATCAACAAACGATTTGATACCTTCTGGCGTACTGAATGTTTTTTTGATTTCTTCAAAATCAATTCCCTCAGTATGGACATTACTGCTTCCACCGAAATAATGCGGTTCACTTTCTACAAGTGCACCCGTAAACTTCGCGTACTCTACGACTTCTCGCGTTTTTTCGATTATTTCTTCGGTCGTTGCCTCGTGATTTGCTTGAGAGATATCAATGTGAATGAATTCATAGCCCGCATCGATAGCACGCTTACAGTCATCAACAGATGGACTGTGGTCGAGGTTGATATACATCTCAACACCGTACTCTTCTTTATAGTTATCAACGAGGTCACGAATGTTTTCAAGCCCCATCGCCTTCACTTCACCGTCGCCCATTCAGGTGCTTTTTCAAGCCATTCTTTTAATGTGTTTTCGTCGAGTAGACCTGCTTGTGCACCAACGTGCTGCACGACATTTGTTGGTGTGATTGGCGCCCACTGCAATGCACCTTCCAGTGGATAGCCTTTGATGAGTGCCGCAACAAAGGTACTAGTATATGCATCACCGCACCCGGTACGCTCTACTGGCGCAGCAGGGTCAGGGTAGATTGGCATCTTGAATCGATTTTCACCATCGCTTGCATAGCTACCCGCAGGACCATCAGTTATAACAACTATCTTAGGACCGAGCGCATGAAGCCCATTAAACAACACGTGGATGTCACGCATATCACTTGGCTGTTTCAAGATCTGCTGAGCCTCTTCGAAGTTAACTGCGAGAACTTCAGCTCGAGCATATATTCGCTGCAGTCGCTCAACGCCAGCAAGCAATTGGAATGTACCGGGTTGGAATGCAAGCTTCACCGTAGGATGGTCTTCGAGCCACTGTGCGACATCGTCGTGATAGTCAAGTGCTCCCTCAGATATAGAACTAAAATATGCCCATTCAGGTAATTCGTCTGGGCGGAACGTCGGCCAATGATAGTCGTATTTTTCGTGATTAATGAGGATCGTGAGCTCATCACCATACCAAAGAACATAATGATAATTGCTCTTTTTGCCGGCATTTGCTTTGACAAATCGTGTATCGACGTTGTTTTTCTGTAGCGCCACAACCATATCTCGCCCAGCTTGATCGTCACCTACATTCGTGACAAATGAGCTCTTAAGACCAAGCTTCGCAAAGTTAACAGCAGTGTTTGCGCTATTACCTACGGCATCAAGAATTTCAGCATGGTCAAATGGAATTTTCGTACTAAATGGCAAACTTAGTCGCTTTCCATCTGGCGCATCTTCTACTCGGCCATATTCGTCAATCAATTTGATAAACGCGTCAGTGACAATATCACCAATATTTAGTACATCAATCTTTGTCATTTAAAACTCCCTATGGTATTGATCAGTGTTCTTGATAAATTCTGCGACCGTGCCAGCCATTTTCGCACCTGTTAGTCCGAAGTAGTCGAGTAGTTCGGTCGGCTTGCCACTCTCACCAAAACGATCTTGCATACCGATTCGCTTAAGAGGTGTCGGCATATGCTCTGATAATAATTCGGCAATTGCACTTCCGAACCCACCGATCATTTGTGCCTCTTCAGCAGAAACAGCACGTCCCGTTTTACGGACACTTGCAAGAATTGTCTCACCATCAAGTGGCTTGATTGTTGGCACATGAACAACTTCGGCACTAATACCTTGTTTCTCAAGGTGACGTGCGGCTACAAGAAGCTCATATGTCATCGTACCCGTTCCTAGAAGTGTCACATCGGAACCTTCGTGAAGCACATAGGCTTTTCCGATTTCAAATGGTGAGTCTTGAGTCGTAAAGACAGCCGTCTTATCACGTGCAAGTCGCAGGTAAGTTGGCTTGCCGTTCTCAGCAATTGCACGCGTCGCTTTCTCGGCCTCAATACTATCTGCAGGAGCAACAACAATCATATTTGGAAGCACCCGCATAAGCGCAATGTCTTCGAGCATTTGGTGCGTTGCTCCGTCTGGCCCGACGCTAATTCCGGCGTGTGATCCAATTATTTTCACTGGCTGGTCGTTAAGGGCAATAGTCGTACGAATCTGCTCCCAGTTACGGCCAGGGCTAAATGCAGCATAGCTGCTCGTAAATGGAATTTTACCTGCTCGTGCCATACCACTCGCTACAGTCACAAGATTTTGCTCGGCAACCCCAATCTCGACAAATCGTTTCGGAAACGCATCACGGAACAGATGCATTTGCGTACTTTCAGTTAGGTCAGCACAGAGTGCGACAATCGCCTCGTTTGCTTCGCCCGCTGCTTTAAGTCCACGACCAAAGCCTGCACGAATCGGTTCTTTTGTAACATCATCAGCAAATGCGTTCTGATCTAACGGGAAATGATGACTCATTGATGCTCTCCTTCAATTTTACCCTGCAATGTACGTAGCTTGTGCAGTGCTTCTTTCGCCTGCTCACTGTTTGGCGGTGCGCCGTGCCAATGATAATCGTACTCCATGAAATCAACACCTTTACCTGGAATAGTGTGCGCAATGATAACACTTGGCATGTTTGTAATTGCACGAGCCATGCTAGCTGCGTCAATAACGCTCTCTATATTGTGGCCGTCAATTTCTTGAACGTGCCAGCCAAAGCTTTCCCACTTACCGTGCAAATCTTCAAGCGTCATAACATCTTCCGTCGTGCCATCAATTTGTATATTGTTTCGATCGATAAATACCGTTAGCTGCGACAGCTTGTACTTACCTGCAAACATAGCTGCTTCCCAGATATTTCCTTCATTGAGTTCGCCATCACCAGTAACGGCATACACTTGCCTCCTGGGGCTGTTATCGATGTACTGAAGTGTATATGCATACCCTGCAGCCTGACTCAATCCACTTCCGAGCGGACCACTTGTATTTTCAAGTCCAGGCAATTTTGTTCGCTCAGGGTGACCTTGGAGTCGAC
>JACQGD010000067.1 GCA_016199685.1 Candidatus Saccharimonadota bacterium | reverse complement strand
TTGATAAGGTAGGCATCGGCATGATGTTCCATTGCCATACGAGACTCGTCATCTTGTTCAAAGTTTGTCAGTACGATCACTCGAGTGTTTGGTATAAGGTCTTCGCTACCTCCTCGCAAGGCATCGAGAATCTCATTGCCACGACGCTCAGGTAGCATGACATCAAGCAAGATGAGATCGTAGTGTTTGTTGCGAGCTGCAATGAGTCCGTCGTTGCCGCCGATTACCCAGTCAATCTCGTACCCAGCTTTCTTGAGGCTACGGACGTACATCTCGCCGATAAAACGGTCATCTTCGATACATAAAATTGTTTTAATAGCCATATTGTTTACCCTCTATACATTGAATGATTTCGTATCCAGCCGCTACCGTGCTTGATAAGAAGTTCATTACTATTATTGCTTGCTTTAATTTTATCTGCAACTGTTGAATAAATTGGGAGTGTGAATGAGAATATCGATCCTTCGCTTTCGGTACTTCGCACCTCGATTGATCCACCATGTGACTCGACGATAGCTTTGCTGATGTAAAGTCCGATACCTGTACCGGCTACTGTTTCACGTGAGCGGTGTGAGCGGTAGAATTTATGAAATAGGTTTGGCAGTACACTTGATGGCATGCCGATTCCCCTATCTTTCACGGTAACCTCTATGAACTGACTGACAGCTTTTGCAGTGACGACCACTTGGCCACCTTCGTTGCTGTACTTTATAGCGTTGTCAATCAAGTTCGACAGTACTTCTCCGACACTGTTTTTATCGGCTGCGACAGTTGGGAGGTTGTCAGGGATGTCGACGCTTAAGAGACGATTTTGCGAGATTGCGCGCAGCTGCATGTCGTCGCGGATGATCTTGTATATGGTAGCAATGTTTTCTTCGTTCATTTGAATCTTGAAATGGCGCCTATCGTAGCGTGCCGCATTGAGTATATTGTTGATATAGCTCGATAGACGATTCGACGATACAATGAGTCGCTGCATGAGTTCAACTTGATCGTCTTTAAAGACTGGACGCAACTCTTCTTCGAGAACATCTAAGTATCCACGGATGACAGTAATTGGACCTCGAAGTTCGTGAGCTGCAAATGATATGAAATCGAGATCATCTTCCTCGGGTGCATATGCTTCTGTCCGGTCAAAGAACGTTAACACCGTCTCGGCTTTACTCCCCTTTTGATATGATGCGACGATGTCATAGATTCGCCGACTGTGCGAGCCAGGGGTTTTGTTTGCTACTCGGGTCCACATGTATTCGGAATGAACGGCTTTTTTCTCTTGCTCATCTATCCAGAGCTCGAGCGTATCGGTCTCTGGAAAATAAACGTCAATGAGCTTTTCACCCGCTTGATTAATGTTTACAGGAGCATTGCTATTGCTGTAAACAATTTTCTTGTTTTCGTTGAGAATAACAATGCCGCTCGGTGTTTGATTGAGACCAGTACGAAGTGTGTCATCTTCATCGGGTAATTTTTCAATAACTGCCTCTGGTTGGTTGGCGGCCATTTCGTAGAGTGTCTGGAGTATTTCGCCAAATCCACTGTCGGCGTACTGTGCATCGTTGGGGTTTGGTGGTGTCCTCGCCGTAGGTGCGCCTTCGATCATCACAACTGTCTGAACAAGGTCTCGAAAGGGTTTCCCTAGTTCCCAAAAAAGCCAAGATATAATTGATCCGAGTAAAAGAATGATGAAAATAAACACCGACCAGAACAGCATTGAAAACAACGGCACAAGTTCAAGTGCCGCGAGAAGGCTGACAATACAAACGGCTAAGCCTAGAGATGCTGCAAGAATGATCGTGAATGCTCTTTTTTGAAATTTCCCTAGGTAGTCTCGTACAAGTAGCGGCTTTTTAGTTTTTTTATTTACTTCCATGTTGCGTTTCCTGTTCCATTTGGTACTGCGGATATCCACGTCTGTCCGCGATTAAGCTTGACTGGTTTTCCTGCGGCATCGGTAAAATTAATTTGCCCGGTTCTGCTTGCTTTATGCCATGTTGTCTCAAGAGCGGTTCCATCCTGGAAGATGACAGCTCGGCCGCTTCCTGTTGTCGTAATTTGCTCACGGTACCCATCCTCCATGACTCTCGACATATTGACAAACATCGCAACGACGACGGTAGGTGCGATCTGCCCCGATTCTCGATCGGTGTGTGGCTTGCCTGCTTGTGAGCGCAAATAGGTATTTGACGCGGCATCGTATGTGTATGAACTATTGTAGAGTGGTCCGCTAATTGAGATATTGAGCTGTGTAGCAGTAGGAGGGCTTGCGGGAGCAGGATCTTTTCGGTCGAACCCGGCAACTGCTGATTCGTTATATCCCTTTGCTTTATTGAGAGCATCGAGATTTGCGAAGTTTGTATAGACGTTGTGTGGCGCGTATCGATCCTTTGCTCTCCAATATGTTCCAGCATTGAAGAATTGATCGATATCTCTATACTGACCGTTACGAACTTCATCGAGCGCAAATTTACTGCCGCCGACATGCGCGACGCTTGCCTGAAATGGAGCAAGCCAATCGACGTAGTAAAGCCGAACACTGCGTACGGGTCCAACTAGCCCTGGCTTTTCTTGTTGATATAGTGCGAGGAAACGCGTTATTCCACCTTCTGCAATTGCTTCAAATACAACTCCGGCTGCTTTTATACCTGATTGAGGTCGAGCATCCGGACTATTTTCGATCATGATGGCGGTAGCCGCTTGTTTTGCTGCAGCTTCATCGGCAACTTGAACTCCGGTAAGCGGTGAGTAATATTTTACTGGAGCGGGCGGGGTTTTTTTAACGGCCGTTGTTGGCTGCTGAGAAATTTCAACTGGTTTTTTATAAAAAAGGACTGCAGAAACACCTGCTGTTGTGAGAAGGACGATGACGGCAGCAATCGCGTACGTAGCAGTATGATGCTGATGTACCCACGCCCCTATGATGCCGAAGAATTTTGGTGTTTTTAGTTTGAGCATAGCTTAAGCACTATTGTATCAAAGTATTGCTATATTAGGCAGCTTTGGTTGCGATATCGAGCCTACGAAGAACTGTTTCTTTGCCGAGTATTTCAAGTGTTTCAGGGAGCGCAGGGCTAAACGGCGCCCATGTTACAACGATACGAATAAGGCTAAATAGGATACCTGGTTTTTGCCCTGTCGATGTAAGGAGGTCGTTAAGTGAATTCTGAATCGATTCAGTGTTCCAAGTTTCGAGAGACTCTAGGCTGGTATGAGCTTTCGCTAGCAAATCGTTTTGTTCGTCTGAGGTGAGTTTTCGCAACTGCTTATTGTCAGTCAATAATGCTTCATTGCGGGCAGGTTCTGCAAAGAAATAGCCGAATTGACGAAGGTCATCGAATAGCTTCAGTCGATCTTGCGCCAGTGCGAGGACGTTCGTTCGATACCCTACTGTAATGTCCTCATTATATGCGGAAGCTGGCCAGAACCCAGTTCCCCGCGATACGTCGTCATCCACCGGTGAGACATAGCTGTAGAGTGACTCAAGGCTGAGCGAACGAATATGCGCCCCATTAAGCCAAAGAAGCCGATTCTCATCAAATCGAGCGCCTGATTTCTGAACACGATCGAGGCTGAATGATCCTATCAACTCTTCTGTAGAAAAGACTTCCTGCTCTGTGCCGTCATTCCACCCAAGACTTGCAAGAAAGTTACGCATCGCTTCAGGAAGATATCCTTCTTCGCGGTAGGCAAGGATATCCTTGGCTCCATCGCGCTTCGAAAGTTTCTTATTGCCCTGCTCGTTCATAATTGGTGGGACTGATGCAAATGTTGGGAATGTGAAGCCGAGAGCTTCATAGAGATTGAGAAAATTTGGAGTACTCGCAAGAAATTCTTGGCCTCGAATAACATGAGTAATTTTCATCTCGCTATCGTCGATGATGTGAGCGAAATTATACGTCGGGTAGCCGTCACTTTTCATAATAATAAAATCATCGATGACTTCCGGGCCAGAAGGAAGGTCGCCCATAACGTCGTCGTGCCATGTATACGCCTTTGGCTCGCTTTTGAACCGAAGCGCCTGCGTGCCATCCCATACTGGTGGTGTTTCGGGTCGATGATGGCGGAATAAGAAGGGTCGCTTCTCTTTTTGAGCTAGCTCTCTGAATGCTTGTAGCTCATCGGCAGAATAAGGATCAGCGTATGCCCTGCCGTCGTCAATGAGTTTTTGAGCCCACTCTTTGTATGATGGAAGTCGTTCGCTTTGAAAATACGGTGCGTACTCACCACCAAATGCACCAGGCCCTTCATCGGGTATGATGTTGAGCCATGTAAGGCATTCGATAATATGTGCCGCGCTTCCATCAACTTCACGAGCTTTGTCGGTATCTTCAATTCGAAGAACGAACGTTCCTCCTGCTTTTTTTGCGATAAGCCACGCAAAAAGTGCGGTACGAATACCACCTACATGCATGTAGCCGGTTGGACTAGGGGCGAAACGAGTACGAATATCAGACATAAGTACTCTTATATTAACAGATGTAGCAAGATATCTAAAGGTGTTTAAATGAGGCTTGTTGCGATTCGGCGGATCTGTTCGCTAGAAAGTGGCGCATTACCTTCAATTGTATAGAGAATTCCGCCGTTTACCCATGCAGCGTTGTTGCCGTAGGTATATATGGTGAGTCCTCGTTCTGTATAAGGTATATAACTTGCTCCTGCTCGAGGAGAAACGTAGTTATCGAGTACGGCAACTGAGTCCCAGTTACTCTTTGCTTGATTGATAGTGAATGCCGATGGGCCGCCATTTGAGGCAAATTTCATCGTCACTTTTCCTTCGCTGTAACCGACAAGTCCGTTAAGGCTGTATCCATCTGGTTGGTAGTTAGGGTAAGACGCATTGATGCCTGACTGGGCTGCTGCGACGCGGACTGATAAGCTTGGCATATTAAGGTATGTTAAGTAGCCACCAAGGAGCACGATAGCAAATGATGCGGAGATGATACTGAGTGCACGAGGGTGTCGTTTAAGAAGCCGACCTTTTGACGCAGTGCTATGGTTGACTGATGTGTTTGCGATTGCCTGATGAATCGCTGTTTGCTTGACTTCGTGTGCTGTCTTGTGTGGTACTGACGGAGCTTGCGTCTGAGGTACTGAGGCCTTTGCTTTACTTATCGCGTGTGCTTTTACAACATGAGGATGAGCAATTGGTCCAATGTCCATAACGCGCTTAGTAGGTGCGGCCGCTGGATGTGGTGCAAATCGTGAAATCGCTTTTGATGGCTGCGCCTTGGCGACGTGGATATGCTGCGTTACTTGTGGACGTGTAATAATCTTATGTTCAGGTTGATTGACGTGAACTGGCGTTGCCTTATGTGGTTTTGCAAGTGCTTTTCGATTGAGTGTGTGTGATCGCTGAGTGCGAGAATGCATTGCCGTCGCGTGTGGCGTTGAACGGTGTGCCGGCTTTGCTACTGATAGCTCAGTCGAAGGGGCGGCAGAAACACTGAGTGTGTCGACCGCAAGACCAGAATGTGCGTCGTAGTGACGACCATTAACGGTGATTGTTTTTGTTTCGCTCATCCCTTATCCCCTTGAGTGTCTTTGCACTCACACGCTTATGTTTTGGTTGTTACTCATTATCTTAGGCATTCGGACGTAAATTTGCAAGTATATTTTTATGTTTTACGGTTACAATGAAATAAAGTGCGCTTCTGTGCGAGGGCTACTTACGCTATACTTATGCATATGCAACGTCAATCTTCTAAACGCCGCCAAATAGTGATGCGTAGCCTTGTCTACGGTCTCATGACACTCTCAGTACTCACAATCGTAAGCGTCCTAATGCTTATTATCCTGGGATACTCTTTTAATCGACAAGATGGGCGGCTTGAGCAGGGTGGACTCCTTCAGTTCGCAAGCACGCCGAGTGGCGCAACTGTCACGCTCGATGGGATGCCGACAAGCTCGCGGACACCGAGTAAAGCAAGCGTTGAAGCAAAGAACCATCATGTACAGATGGATCTAAGAGGGTATCGATCATGGCAGAAAAATATTACCGTCCAGGCTGGCGGTATTGGCTGGCTTAGTTACGCTCGATTTGTTCCGACGGACGTAAAGGTAGAGACGATGCGTACTTTTCCAAAGCTTGCTGCAAGCCTTGCTTCGGTTGATCGAAAATGGATCGTTATCCAGGAAGATGTCGCTGTCAACGCGTTTGTGCTTGCAAATATCGAATCCGATACGCCAAAATACGCGAACCTTTCCATTCCCGAATCTATTCTTACGCAGGCATCAACACAATCTTTCACAATAAGTGCGTGGAGCAGAAACGACGATCGCCTTCTTGTGAAGCGAACATATGATGGCACTAAAGTTGAATGGATTAGTGTCAATCGTCAAAATCCGAATGAATCTGTTAATTTGACAAGTTCTTTTGGCGTCGCTGCGGTTGACATGCAATTCGGTGAACGTAATGGGAGTGATGTGTTCGTATTGACGGATGAAGGGATCGTTCGACGCCTCGACGTTGGAAACAAGACACTTTCAGAACCACTTGCTGAGAATGTGGCTGAGTATTCGATATATGACAGAACACACTTGTCTATGTCACAAAGCCTGATGCCAAAGAGATGAATCAACGTCATGTTGGATATAGAACTGATGATATGGATGTAGCGCAGACGATTTTCTCGTACCCGGCTCAAACGGAAAACATCCATGTTGCACTTGGAGAATATTATGGCAAGAAATATGTAGCCGTCACGCACGACATGGTTATGAAAGTGTTTGTAGGAACGTTGCCTCGAGATGAAACGAAAGCGAACTTACGGGAGTTAACAGCAAGCACGCTCACTGTAGCACCTACCCGTCTGACTATTGGTGAAAACGGACGACTTGCAGTTATTGAGATGCCAGACGGCTACGTAACGTTCGATATTGAACTTGAGAAGACAGATACAACAGCATTTTCAAAACCGGCGACTGTTGTTCGACCGTTGCAGTGGATCGACAGTTATATCGTTGCGAATGATCGTGGTGGTATTGCACGATTCTATGAATTTGACGGTGCAAATCAACAAGACGTCATGCCTGTTGTTGAAGGACAAGCAATCTCGCTAACTGGTAATGAAAAGTTCCTCTACGGAATGAGCGCAACTTCGGATGGGTTTGCTCTCAGTCGTGCGCGTCTGATACTCGCTAATTAAGAAGGCTGACTAACGCCCGAAAAGTCTTTCGAGGGCAGTTGCTGAGTTGCCAGGCATACTTGCATCGCCGCTTCCCGCCGCCGCAGAAGGCGCTGCTTTTGCAGGATCTGGAGAGACTTGCTCTGCAGAAATGAGGATTCGTTTGTTTGCAGTCCCGAGCGGCCAACATGTAATAAGTGTGAGCATAGGCTTGTCGGTTGGGTATGTTAACTTCGAAACTTCACTTGGCGCTACGAACTCTTTTTTGGTGACCGTATATGTGTAGCGGACGCTTTGATAGTTGGCATATACTGTATCGCCGGGCTCTAGCTTTTCTAGCTGGGCAAATACAAATTTATAGTCACCTGGCGTGAAAATGTCATTGCTTGAGTGGCCTGCGATCGCTGTATTGCCTACTTGTCCTGGAACGCTGTTTGCGCCCGGAATAGCAAAGTGGGCTAATCCTTTTGTCATAGCGGCCATTTGTGATTCATGGTCATTGCCTACTCCATACATAACAGGAACATCGACATTAATTTTCGGGATAATGAGTTTTGGTTCAGGACCTACTTGTGTACTGGCCGTTGGGTCGACGACAATATTTTGAGGATCGATTGTTCCAGGACTTACATACGCCTGGACGGTTCCTATAAGCACGCTATTGTACTGCAAGAAGGCAAAGACGAACATGACGACAATTGCAGCGGTAATAGGAACGAAATGGCGGCTTTTTCGAGCTTTCTTGGCGTTTTGCTGAACCTTATCTTGAATCTTGCCTCGCAGTGTATCGACGGTTTCTGGAGAGTTGGTTGGAGCTGATACGGAGGGAGACTCGGTAGATTGTTTTTCGTTTAAGACTTTTTGAACATGTCCCGCATAATAATGCTCATAGTACTTTTGGT
>JACQGD010000008.1 GCA_016199685.1 Candidatus Saccharimonadota bacterium | reverse complement strand
AACGAGTCCATCACGCGCCAGTCCCGACATCGCAGCGTCAAAGCGTTCATCATCAGGCATAGATAGTTTCAGCTCTTCACGAGGTATACCGCCACTACGAGCAAGATGTTTAAGAATAAGACCACGAACTTCCCGAAGGCTACCCTTGAGCGCAGACTGCTTTTTATAGTGCTTACTTTGCTGCAACCGTCCTCCGCCGTTACGCTTGAGCCAGCTTCCGTAGTCCATCAATGCCCAGTAAAATTCGCGTGGATGCTCACGGTCAATCGTTTCTTCCAATTGCTCGATGATTTGCTTGTCATCAACCTTGTCACCGTCTGCAAAAAAATGATGAAAATATACGGTACGCACATTCGTCTCAACAAAAATTGCCGGCTGATTAAACGCATACGCACGGATTGCCCCGCACGTGTTTTTGCCGACACCAGGAAGCGATAAAAGACCTTCTTCGGTATCAGGAAAGACACTGTTAAAATCACTGATTATCTTTTTTGCCGCTTCTTGCAGGAACTTTGCACGGCGGTTATAGCCAAGCCCGCTCCATAGAATCAATACATCAGCAAGCGGTGCGCTAGCAAGAGACTGCTCGTCTGGAAATGCCTCAATAAACGCTAAAAACTTTGGCATGACTCGATCGACCTGTGTCTGCTGGAGCATTAACTCACTGACTAACACGTAATATGGGCGTGTATCATCTCGCCAGGGCATCGTACGATATAACTCGTGCCCTCGATCGGCTAGTAATTCCTGAAAGTCAGTCGCATCCATTGTATCAATATTTAAAAACCTACCGGCACGCATGAGACAAGTGCCGATGAGCCAAACAGATTCTGGACCGTCAAAACTGATCCATTCAGGTATATATTGAATTTGCCACTAACTGATTGATTAGTTGTTCCTACTGCCATATCCGAGCCAGCTGCAATTGTGTTTAATGCTACGCCACTTGAATAAACTAGTGCCCATGTGTGCTCAGATGGCGTTCTTGCAATAATAATATACAACGCTCGTTTTGAACCGTTATTGATACCCACCAGATCATAAGCAGCGGTAGCATTATTTGCGATAGTACTCTGCGCCGCCGAAGTAATACCGTTACGCAAGCTCAGCACACCGTCAGTTCCCACGCCGAATTTATATGCTGATGATGAATCAAGTGTTGCACTGTCATTTGAATAATAGTAGCGGAGTTGCTGCGAATTAGTATCATCGATCTTCATTGACCAGTTACGATTACGTGCATTTGCAGAGGTAACTGTCAACACGTCGTCGCTTACTTTTGGCGCAGAGCGTGAACCGATAGAGCAGCCCCCACTAAATTCGATCACAGAAGTACCATCGGTAATATAGGGTATTGTACTGTCGGATTGCCACAAAGAAGCCTTCGCTTCGCTTGAACTTGTCGTATAAGGAGCAAAGAATGTTCCGCTCGCCTTGATAGCTCTTGCCGATCCACCTACAGAGAATATTTTATTTAGCCAAGTGTCTGTTGTTGAAGAGGCGACCCGACCGACTACACAGTCCGATAACGCAAAACTATTAATTGTCACGAGGCGAAACATTGGGAGTGCCGACGATGGCAGGGACGTACCTGCGCTATCTTCATTCTGAACAATTCTTGTACCTGTTATATTGAAGCTATTAGCGTTCTCGATATCAAATACCATGCAGTCATATCGACGCGTTTCGAAGTGGCATGATACAAAGTTGAACTGCGAATGACGCTGAGCGGTTAGCGCTCCACCTCGTACTTTAACCATTGTCACGCCAGCACCAGCCGGCTCCCAGTGACACCGAATGAAACTAACATTATTACAGTTATCATCCTCATGAGGATTTACTAGAATGCCACTTTTACCAGCGCCGATAGAGGAAAACTGCACATCCTGGAAAGCACCATCAAAACACCAGTCAAAAATAATCATATCGCCACCATTATGAAATGCACAGCTTTCGACTTTGAATTGATTTACATAACTTGTACCTGTGACAGGGTCCCCGAGGCGAAGGAAGGAATTAGATCCAGTTCCTATCCATCGAATTCCACTAATTGTCAGTAGTCCATTCTTTACATGTAAGCCAGCATCAAGCGCGTACGTCGGCTTAAATACAGTTGCACCTTCACCATCACCCTTTATGATGAGCCTTCTTCTGTCCCTATTTGCCGGTGATGAAACACTGAGATTTGCGATAATTTTTGTCGACCACGAATAAGTTCCTGCTGGAAAATATATAGTAGGTGTTCGATATGTCGTACCACTCGTCACACCTGGTACCGAGTTAATAGACAACGCAGCAGTAAATAATGCCGTGATGGCCGATGTCTCATCCGTACCATTACCGAGAACACCGTAATCTCTTGCGTTGAGAAAGAGGTCACTTTTATTGACTTTAGATTGAATATCCGCAGGCTGGACAGACGTATCAGCTTTATTCAAACTTGCCTGTACTGATGACGCAAGCTTAGGCTTAGTGACTGCACTGTCTGCGAGTGAGCTTTCAACAACGGCGTTTGATGCAAGTGCATTTGCAGCGACAACATCATCTTTGAGCGTACCATCTGTTTTATGAGCTTGGGATAGGTAGTCATTAAGAATACTTCCCCAATTGCCGCTATCTCCGCCTGGTTGTGGTAAACGTGCCATACTATTTTTCTCACCTTCTCATTATGCAATTGCGGTACATGAATACATGATTTTACTATAAGTATACTACATCATGGTTATGTTCTATTTATGATATCTAGTTCAGACTTGTCTATAGGAAGCGTATAATAAATCTATGACTACATACATATTAGGCGGAGGGTGCTTCTGGTGTCTCGACGCTGTCTTTCGAAGAATACGAGGAGTCACTGAGGTTGTCAGTGGCTACGCTGGTGGTGAAAATGATAACCCAACCTATTACCAAGTTGCAACAGGGACGACTGGTCACGCCGAAGTCGTCAAAATAACATTTGATGAAAGTGTTCTGCCTGCTGAAACAATCCTCGACATATTCTTCACTCTTCATGACCCGACAACGCTCAATCGCCAAGGCGCCGACGAAGGCACTCAATACCGCTCTGTTATGCTTTATACTGACAATGATCAAAAAGCAGAATTTGAAGCAGCCATAGATCGCGCCAAAGCTATTTGGGACGACCCAATCGTCACAGAAGTATCCCCACTTGCAACTTTTTATGCAGCCGAGCCGGAACACCAAGATTACTTCAATAATAATCCAACAAATGGCTACTGCTCTATCGTCATTACGCCAAAAATCATCAAAGTGCGCTCTCACTTTAGCGACTATTTTATTAGTGACTGAATTATTACGACCCTCTTGTAATAAATCTTACCGCGGTAACTTGTACAAATTTGTATAGTAGAACTATCACTAATAAACAGGAGGAAACATAATGATACTCAACATAATTGCATGGATTATTTTTGGAGCACTCGCCGGATGGATCGCATCTATGATCATGAAAACTGACGCACAAATGGGAGCACTCGCAAATATTGTTGTCGGTATCATTGGTGCATTCGTCGGTGGATTCGTCGTCCAGACAATTACCGGTGCGGCACCTGAAGGCTTTAATATCTCGAGCCTACTCGTCGCAATCCTTGGCGCTGTTATCTTACTTGCAATCGTCAAAGCAGTTCGTGGCGGCTCTCCGCACCACGCGTAAATTCCCACTTTTGGCACCTAACCCTACTAAAAAAATAGGTCGACTTCCCGGTCGACCTATTGCCTATCTGAAAGGTATACTACATTTATGAAAATTACAAAATACGAGCACGTGGCAGCACTTGGTGCAATCATCGCCCATAATCCCGATGCCGTTGTTATAGCACATGGCGACATTACTCGACAGTTCGGTGTTAACAATGAGACTCTTCCCTATAAAACCGTTACTTCTGACGATGAGGTAAAAGTTGGACCATTCAATCTCAAGTTCTTAGGTGGTGAGCATGCCACGATTCATCCTGACATGTCGCAGATTGCGAATCTTGGTCTCCTAATCAATGAAGCTATTTTTTACCCCGGTGATTCATTCGTCGATCCTGGTGTGCAAGTAAAGGTTCTCGCACTTCCAGTAGCGGCACCGTGGCTAAAAATCTCTGAATCAATCGATTATCTACTTGCGGTAAAACCAAGCATTGTTTTCCCGACGCACGACGCCATACTTTCAAAAGTAGGTAAGGGTCTCCCCGATACTATGATTCCACCATTTGCTGAGAAAGTTGGAGCAACATATAAGCGCATCGATGATGCGCCAATTGAAATCGAAGTTTGAATTTGAACCGAGAGGAGTGGTCGGTAGCGAGATACCTATGTTAACGCCTTTGTTAACATAGGTATCTACATCACCATACGTATTCTATGCATCGAATACGTATTCCGTAACGCATACCGATACGACCGTGATAGGCTCTTTCATTCGCCTCACTTTTCCGTTGACCTTGGTGTCAATCAAGATAAGGCGTCGGGTATCCGAAAAATAGCCGACAGACCCAATCTCTTCACAGAGCACACTGTCGAGCGATATGCCTTCTAGCAAGAAGCGTCGAACATACTTCAAGCCTTGATAGTCCGCGTATGGAGATTCGCCATGCTCTCTCAACGGTGGCATGACAGATGCTGCATATACACCCCTTGTCGTCACTATTTCAACTTCACCGAGCGTATCACTACTTTCGAGAAGTTCAGCGAACTCATCAAGCGATACGCTACGACGTGTAGCTTGCGGACTCCGTAGTCCAAGGGTTTTACCGGCCTCAGCCTTTTTACCCATCGTACTCACATCCTCTCAGTTCTTCCGTACGCAAAACGCGCCTGGATGGCTTGAGTATAACGAGATTTAATAATTTGTCAAATAGTAAATCACCGCCTCAGAGAAGCGGTGCTTTACGATAGTAGAATAGTACTATTTTAGGTGCTTTTCAGCATCTTTTTGGATGACACGGCCAGTCGCTTTTGCGTCTGCTGCAACACGATTCGCTCGTGTTCGCGCTTCTCCACCTAGGTCATTAACTTCAGCAGCAATCTTTTCAGCAGTTGATTTAGCGCTTCTACCAAATTCATTTGCTTCTTTGCCTGCGATATCTGCACCCTTACGAAGCGTCACCGCGGCTTCTTTGCCTGCTGCTTTTACTTCAGCTGCTTTTTGACGTGCAGCAATCTTTGCGTCTTCAGTCTTTGTCTTGATCTCTTCACGAGTTTCTTTGCCACTTTTTGGTGCTAGTAGAATACCAGCGACGAATCCACCTACTACAGCTGCAGCGAGTTTAATTAGTTTTGACATTTTCATTTCCTCCTTATTTTCTAAATGCATTAGCAATCGTTGTTGCTACTTTTACTGGTGATAGCCATTCGGTCGCTGAAGCAACGTTTGTTGTCACGGCATCAATATTCTTTGCAATATGATTTACTTTTAATAGTACGATAGTCACTGCAACAAGCAAGGCAACTATAACGACTGACAAAAGCGTCACTGCAATAGAAAGAAGCGTCACAAGAACACGTAAATCGTCCATGGATTATCCTTTCATGTTAATGATTACAGTCTTATTGTACGCTACATAACGTCTTTGAATGTAATTTTTCTTACAACACGAATAAATTGTGTTGTTATAATAACAATTATTCTGTAATCTTAAGACTAAGTTCTTTCAGTTGGACGTCGTCAACGACACTTGGTGAACTCATCATCGCATCGACGCCAGAGCCATTCTTTGGAAAGGCTACAACTTCGCGGATATTCGTCTCATCACTTAGTACCATAAATATACGATCGATTCCGAACGCAGCGCCGGCGTGTGGAGGTGCACCAAACTTAAACGCACTAAGCATCGCACCGAATTTCTCCTCAACATATTCATGACTATAACCGAGTACGCCAAACGCTTCATACATTACTTCTGGGTTATGGTTTCGTACGGCGCCTGATGCAATTTCATACCCATTCATTACCATGTCGTACTGATCGGCAACAATGGCAAGCTTCTTTTCGTCCGTATCTGCTGCGGCAAGTGCTTCAGCACCTCCACGAGGCATACTGAATGGATTATGACCGAAATCGACTTTCTTTGCGCCTTCGTCCCATTCGTAAAACGGAGTCCGAAATGATCGGCAAATTCTGAGCGCAACTTCCCAAGCACTTTATTGACTGTTTCGCGCTTGTCTGTACCAAAAAACACTGTATCGCCATCATTTGCATGCATTTTTGATTTAATTGCCGCAAGCTCTTGATCACTAAGGAATTTCGCGATAGGAGACTTTGCTTCACCATTTTCGTAGCTAATATATGCGAGCCCGCCAGCACCTTCTCGCTTTGCAATGTCAGTGAATTTATCGATTTGTGAACGACTCAGACTCGCACCACCTTCGACACTAATTGCTTTTACAACTCCACCATTTGCAAGTGTATTTTTAAATACACCAAACTCAGTACTGGCGAGTTCTTCGGAGAGATCGGTAAGTTCCATTGCAAATCGCAAATCCGGCTTGTCGGAACCGAATCGGTCCATTGCTTCTTGGTATGAAATACGCGGAACATCATCGCTTACGAGTTCCTTACCACCAAATTCCGTGACAAGTCGTTTGATGAGCGGCTCCATAGTCGAACGAATTGTCTCACCGTTATCAATAAATGACATTTCAAGATCGAGCTGATAGAAATCGCCATATAGACGATCTGCTCGTGGATCTTCATCGCGGAAACACGTTGCAATTTGGTAATAACGATCAAGACCGCCAACCATAAGTAATTGTTTGAATTGTTGCGGCGCTTGAGGCAATGCATAGAACTTGCCAGGATGAACACGCGAAGGCACGAGGAAGTCACGCGCACCCTCTGGACTTGAGTTTGCAAGAATTGGTGTCGTTACTTCGGTGAACGTCTGCTCGTCCATGAAACGACGAATAAATTTGTAATATTCTGAGCGACGCTTCAGTACCCGCTGCATCTTTGGGCGGCGAAGATCGAGGTAACGATATTTGAGCCGCAGCTCTTCGCTTGACTGCTGACCATCGTCAGAAACAGCGACAGGAAGTGGTTCTGATTTATTAAGAATAGTGATCGTCTCGGCAACAATTTCAATTGTGCCTGATGCAATGTTTGGATTTTTGAGATTCTCATCACGGTCGGTCACCTGCCCAGCAACAGTGAGTACGTACTCATCTCGAACTGTCTCAGCGATAGCAAACGCCTCTGAAGCCTCTGGATGAATCACAATTTGTACAACGCCCGTATGATCGCGGACATCGATAAAAATAAGACCACCATGATCACGACGACTATTCACCCAACCGCTTACCGTTATCGTTTGGCCGGTATACGCAGGTGTGTCTTGAGATAAAATTCTTGTCATATGAGGATTAGTATACACTTTTACCTCTGTTATGGCAACTAATCGTGTCTCGTTGCGGGCGTTATGCGGCGCTCAACTTCAGATAGTAATTGTTCGGCAAACTCAGTGATTGCAAATAACGTATATTCTTTTTGTTTTTGCTCAACCGCAAGCTTGAGTTCGTCAAGTGGCACTGCAACAAACCCATCGCCTTCATTTTCCTCGACAGTAAGATCTTCGATACTGCCTGCGTACTCATGGAGATATACCCCAGCCCACCGCATTCCTCGCTGCGCGTGATACGAACGCTTCCCTAGATCAACAAGCTGCGTCGGCTCAAGATCGACGCCTGTTTCTTCTTTTGTTTCTTTAATAGCCGTCTCTTCGTAGCTCTTCCCACTTTCTACGTGTCCACTCGCAGTTGTGGTAAACATACCCCCAGCCGACTTTAAAGGATGTCGCCGCTGCAGAATAACGTCACCCATTGGGGTGTAAAACAATACAAAGATGATACGGTATCCAAGCCCGCGCTTTGACGCCTCGGATCGCTCCATAACATCAATCACTTCATCGTTTTCGTTGACTATATCAAGAAATTCTGCCATATATCGTAGTGTACAGATGTGTCTTGTATCTGTAAACAACTAGACGTCAGTGTGTGCGACAGGGTCATTATTTGATCGAGGATTACGCTCGGCGACGACACGCAGGTCTTCGTGCGTATCAAACTCGTCGACAATTTCTCTCCCGAGAAGCGTTTCGATAACATCTTCAAGCGAAAGCAGTCCGACAGTTTCTCGGTATTCATTAACGACCACGAACAAATGATGATGCGTTTTCAAAAATGCCGCAAGTGCATGTTCAAGTGTCTGTGTTTGCTTAATATAAAAAACACGTTTTTCCATCGCCTTTGTAGCGGTCGTGGTGTTTTTGCCAGCATCGAGCGTGAGTAGATCGCGAATATGAAGCATGCCGACAACATGATCAATATCGCCCTCTACCACAGGAAAACGACTATGCCCCGTCTTGTGGAGGTCATCAAGAACGAGCGGACCAAGTAATTCACGAGCTTCGATGCTATCGATAACCGAACGCGGTGTCATAATATCACTTACGAGCTTCGCACCAAACGACAGACCGTGTTTAATCAGTGTTTTCTGAGTTGCATTAAAAATATCTTGAGACTGATCAACCAAATGCAAGAGCTGCTCTTTTGAACGGAGCTCCGGATCTGCGGCTGATTCAACGGTTACTGAACGAAGGAGCGAGAAAACAAAAGGCGCCTTTTCGATCCATTCAAGGAGTTTTGGCTCACTTTTTTCGTAGTACTTTTGCACAAACTTATTCACACCTGCTTGTCGTGATACGAGCCCGTAACAAAGTGAGATCAAGAGCGCAGCAAAAACACCAATCACCCAGCCAAACACGACAACACTCAGCAGCGAAATAACAATAATACATAGTGCGATTGCCGCGCGTTGCAGCGACAGTAAGTCTGGAAGGAATGCTTCGCGACGAAGCACGCTATGTGCAGCTTCGTCACCTACGTTTGCCCTTCGCTCGAGCTCAAAACGACTCGTCCCTGTCCGTACTATACGAATAGATGCGACACCAATCAATATGACAATAAGTATAAGGAGTAATACATACAACATTACCATTATTGTACCACCTCTCTCCCTAGTCCGTATGCTACAATTAGTATAGCATTCGCTGAGCTGGAGCATATTCTTAGAAAAAACTCGAGCAGGCTGGGATTTTCGTTCAAATGCTACTAGCATAGTTAAAAAGGAGAGTAAGAGTGAGTACAAAGACATGGATCATTTTTGGTGTTATTTGCGTAGCACTATTAGGTGGATTAATTGCAGTTTCAAGGTCACAAAAGCCAAGTGTTGACACAAGCGGCGTCGATGCAAATAGCGTTGTTGCGGCATCAGTAAACAACGGTGAAATCGCTGATCATGTACAAGGGAGCAGCACGAGTCCTGTTCGTCTTATCGAATACGGAGATTTTCAATGTCCAAGCTGTGGTGGTGCGCACCCTGGTATCAAGAAAATTAGCGAAGATTACGGCGACAAGATCGGATTTGTTTTCCGAAACTTTCCACTCACAAGTATTCACCCAAATGCACTTGCAGCAGCAACCGCAGTCGAAGCGGCAGGACTACAAGGCAAATATTGGGAGATGCATAATTTGCTCTTCGAGAGTCAAGATGCGTGGAGTTCACTTTCTGCAGATCAACGAACAAGTAAGTTTGTCGACTACGCAGCGCAAGTTGGCGTAGCGAACCGCGATAAGTACTCAAGCGATTTAAGTTCAGAGAACATTACAAAGAAAATCACTTTTGATCAAAAACTCGGTAAAGACCTCGGCGTCAGTGGAACACCAACATTCTTCCTCAACGGAGAAAAAATAAGCAATGAAATCTCCGGCAAGATCGTCCAAGGAGATGCACAGCCACTTCGTGATTTGATCAATACGAAGCTCAAAGAAAAAGGCATCGAAGTACCTGCTACGAATTAGTACATAATTACATGGTATTAAAATAACCACCTCGGTGCCTTGAGGTGGTTATTTGATTTCCCTGTTCGGGGAGGTTTAATGTGCGATATACAGTTGCCATTCGGCAGGCACCACATCCACTGCTATCTTCTTGGCCCGTGAGGACACAAATGAGATGGCTATTGGCATGAGGTTTTGTACTCCTTGTACTATATGCAGCCCCGCGTACTTCGACCTTTAAAATTTGATTTTTCGTGTTTTTGACGCGGAACACATATATGATAATACCAAGCATTGATAACTTGGTCAAGACATACGCACTGCTCACGCATTGCGCTACTGTTTTCTATATTAGAATACTTTAAAGCGCTTGGCAACAGAATACACAAGCAAAATGACCAGGAATGTAAATACTACAATAGCTGGATACATCCACGCCTCCTGCTGGAACGGTAATGGCACATTCATACCATACATACCATAAAAAACATTTGGTAGCGCAATGAGAACCGTCAGTGCCGTAAGGAGTTTCATTCGCTGGTTCAGCGTATTATTTGCAATCGTACTATAGGCATTACGAATACTATTAATCGTCTGCATAAGGCTCGAGACTGCACTGAGGAGCTGACGAACATAGAGTATTACATCTTCAATTGTTTCGACTTCACGCGGCGTAAATAAGCCGTGTGTATTATCTCGCAGGCGCTCAATAACTGCGAGTGTATCACGAAGACATGTTTGGTACTCGTTGAGATTATCTTCGATTGTCACAAAATGAACAAAGTCTCTATTCCCTACTTCATGCGATCGTAGCTTTTTACGGATAGATCCGATATATTCATCGGTATTTTGAAGCAACTGCTCATAGCCGCCAACAATCGTGCTAATTGATGCCAGGAGCATGCCTGAACGCTTCGCAGTGGCAACCTTGAACTTATCCCCCGTCACGGCGATATCGTTTGCCGTCACAGCCGTTGACGTCGCAATCGTTATATACACTTTCGGGTGGAGAATCGCTAGAAACGGGCGAGTCTTTACTTCTCCGCTCCGTGTACGCATAGCTGGTCGCATAAAGACGTATTGCACACCTTTGCTGAACTCGCTTCGAGAGAGCTCGTTCTTATCGAGCACATCGTGGACAATAGCTTCGTCGAGATCATAGGCAGTAATAAGATTCTGCAACTCCTCCGCGCTTGGAGCACCTAAGTGTACCCACGCATCGTCAGTAGGCCGTTCTACTTGATGAAACGGCTCTCTCGAGGAGTGCTTTTTGTAATACTCAATCATTCATAAGCAGTATAGCGCTCCTTGGCACAAATAAAAAGAGCACCCCGTTATTTGAAGTGCTCTTCTCTGTTGCTGTTTTTGCTATACGCCAGGTGCTGCGTCGGGCTTTGCGGCCTGCAGTGGCTTCTCTTTCAGCATAAAGACAAGGACCGCTGCAAGAAGCATAAGGACGGCCGAAACCCTAAAGATATGTGAGAGGCTATCGCTAAATGCGTGCGTTACTTTATCTGAGTACGCCTCTTGATTCTCTTTAAACTTCGTTGTCACTTGGTCACGAACTGGCTCAGGCAATTTCTCGACACCTTGTTCGAAGCCGGTTGTTATCTTTTCTTTTGTATCAGGCATATTAAGGTTCAATAACGTATTTGAATCATTCAGATCACCAATCTTACTTGCCTCAGGATTTTGCTTGAGTGTTTGGACGTAGGCATTGTCCTGAATATTTGTCAGACCGCCAGCAAGACCAGCAGTAAGGAGTGCTCCGAAGAGTGCAACGCCAATCGTTGAGCCAAGGCTTCGGAAGAGCTGGCTTGAACTAGTTGCCGCACCAATCTCATGTTGCTTGAATTCATTCTGCACTGCGAGGTTCATAACCGGCATTACTACACCAAGGCCAGCACCTAGGAAGAGCATGATGATCGCCTCGTGAAGATATGGCGTTTCAGGTGTCAGTGTTGAAAGCAGTCCTACCATGATTGTGGCGACAACGATACCGACTTGCATGAATATCTTGTACCGACCAGTCCGTGAAATGATCTGCCCCGACGTAATGGATGTCGTCATAAGTCCGGCAATCATTGGAAGTAGCATGAGCCCTGATTCAGTTGGCGTCGCTGAAAATACCTGTTGGTTGAACTGCGTAAGGTAAAGGATTGAGCCCATAAATGCCGCACCGAACAATGTCGCAATACCCATAATTAACACATAGTT
>JACQGD010000059.1 GCA_016199685.1 Candidatus Saccharimonadota bacterium | reverse complement strand
CCTCCGTGGCTACTCCGGCGTGTGTCCGGCTTTTGTATCGATAGCTTGTCGCTATCCCTTGTCTTACCCTGCGCATACGCAGGTATTTTTATTTGTAAAATAAAAAGAACACTGCTTTTGCAGTGTTCTTTTTAGAAGTGTGAATGATTTATTCGACGATTTCAACGCCCATAGAACGAGCTGTTCCGGCGATCGTTTTGACACGAGCATCCATATCGTTGCCATTGAGGAAGTCTTTTTTAGCTTCTGCAATAACTTCGAGCTGTGCACGTGTGATTTTACCAACCTTCTCAGAATGTGGCTTGCCACTACCCTTTTTGATGCCAATAGCGTCACGAATTGCATCATCAACTGGCTGACCAAGTGACTTCCATGCAAATGTACGATCTTCGAAGACTTGGATGTGAACGATAACGTCCTTGCCCATGTCTGCTTTTGTTGCATCATTAAATGGATTAATGAAATCCATCATGTTAAGACCCCATTGACCAAGTGTCGAACCAACAGGAGGACCTGCAGTCGCGCGGCCAGCTGGGATTCGGAGTTTGAGGTTACCGATAATTTTCTTTGCCATACTACTATTTTTTCCTTTGCACTAAATATTTTGAAGCATATTTGAGTTGCGTAACCTAAATATCATACCAAATATGACCCCTCTTGTCTAGATGCGGTATGTTTGGTCAAAAAAGCTTTGGAGGAGTGCTACGTCGATTGGGTCATACTTTTTAGGTTTTTCATCGGCGTCTTTGAGTAGAAAATCAAGCGCAAATGCTCGCGTTGCAAATCCAGCTCGCAGATCAACTGATTTACCAGTCGATGCTTCAACGACATATCCTTGAACATTTTCACCTGCAGTGAGCCGTGCAACTGATGTCAAGAAAGGCTGATTAATCTTTTCGGTTCCGATTCGTCGTGCTGCTGTCTCAAGATCCTCGTCATCATGGACAGTATCTTTTGGTAGTCGAAAGTTGTGTGGCATGAGTACGTAATTTGCTTCGCGAGAATCGAGCGGAACGATACGAAGCTCTTGTCCAGCAAATACACTTTTTGGCTTGTCCATAATATATCCTTCTTAAAAAAGAAGCCCGGATGACCGGACTTCAGAATTGATTAAACTTTTTTCACCTGCAATGCATCAAGCTCGACTGGGGTGTCGCGGCCAAACATACTGACCATGACTTTGATCTTGCCCTTTGAGGTATCAATTTCGCTAATTGCGCCATCGAAGCCTTTGAACGGTCCGTCAGTGATAGAGACAACTTCACCTTCTGTGTAGTCGATGTTGTGCTTTGGATCCTCAACGCCCATACGTTTCTTGATCTTGTTGATTTCTCCATCAGAAACAGGAGTTGGTTCTGTACCGCTACCAACAAATCCAGTAACGCCTGGTGTGTTTCGTACAATATACCAT
>JACQGD010000058.1 GCA_016199685.1 Candidatus Saccharimonadota bacterium | reverse complement strand
TTGGCAATACATCGAGTCAGCCACAGCCTGAGTAATTTTTGCGTCAATTTCGGACTGAAGACCTGCCGAAAGAAGTGTCTTTGTGATTGTACCCGCCGCTATTGAAGCGCTACTTACTGAGTTAGACGCAAGAATCGTACTTGTTACACTCCCTGGCGCCAACTTAGCAGTCGATACTACACCATCTTGCAGTTGCGCCTCACCGACAGCGTTATCCTTAATCATTCCGTCCGATTTGTGTGATGCTAGTAGGTATTCATTGAGAATAGTGCCCCAATTACCGTTATCTGCACCTGGTTGTGGTAAACGTACCATGCTTCACCCCTTTATCATTATGCCGCTTGAGATTTTAACTATCACACTATTATATAAAAGTAGTATAGCACATAATGGTTATGGTTATAGAGGCGAATGATGGTGCATCTCCGACTGACTGTGAAAAGTATTAGTCAAAGAATTCAGCAAATTCGTCGTCTGCATCTTTGCGACGTCGATCTTTGACACTACTAACAATTCGTTCAAAACTAAAGATTTCTTCTTTCGTCGTCACCGTGTCTTTGAATGGATATAATTCGCGAGATAGTTCATTTTCACCTACAAACACAATGAAAGGAATGCTCTTTTTGATAACAGATTTTATTTGCCTGTCGATCTTACGGCCTGTAATATCCACTTCAACCTTCACGCCTTCTGCGCGCAGCTGCTCGGCAAGCTGGAGTGCACCTGCAAATGTATTGTCGATCACAACGATGCCGACTTCTGTTGTCGATGTAAATACTGGAAGAAGTTTGTGCGAACGCAGGAATAATTCAGTTGTCGTAAGCCCCGGTGCCATACCGACAGTTGCAATTGGTTCTGCTCCGAAGAGCCCCACAAGTCCATCATATCGACCGCCACCAAAAAGCGAACGGTTGTTCTCGGGGTCGTTGTCGAACACTTCAAAGACAGTCCCCGTATAGTAATCAAGACCGCGCATAAGACTTGCATCAAATACCGCATTCGTAACACCAGCTCGAGCCAAAAGATCAAAGAGTAGCTGAATATCTTGAGCGGCAGTACTTGCTTTTATCTCCTCAGGCATATCGGCCATTGAGTGTGCTGCAAGAAGTTTATCAAGCTTACGTTTTCCCTGGTCGGCAAAAGCAGCTCCAAAAATCTCTTCTGATTGTTGCTTGAACTCCTCGACGGGTATCTTATTTTTGCGGTCAAGAAGCTTCATCATCAGCTGAGACTGCAGTTTAATTGCCAGAATTCTCGTTCTCGACCGCGTTGCGGTCGCTCGTAACGCATGAAGTTCGCAATACTAAATAGTCGCGCTGGATATCCGAGCTCTTGGCGGCGAGCAGCGACCATACGACTAATTGACGGGGTCATTTCTGGGCGAATTGCTACAATGCGGCCACCGCGATCAGTAAACGCATACGTTTGTTCGCTCGCGAGTTCTTGACCTGATTTAGCAGTATACACATCAAGGGGTTCAAGCATAGGCGCACCGTATTCTTCATACCCGTGAAGTTCAACGACTCGGCGCCAAGTATTAAAAATGTAGTTTTGGACTCGCTTATCTTCCGGATAGTAGTCGCGTGTGCCTTTATATGGTTGTGAGGAGAGACTGCTCATAATGTTGTAATCCTATCATCTTTATCTGTTAATTGCAAGCGAGAGCGTATTGCAGCAAGTGCGACCTTACTATTTTTCAAGGCATACTTAACAGCATCCTCCTCGCTCGATGTCCGCACTATCTTTACCAAGTTTCGTTCATCGAGATAGTCCTCTTCAATACGATCAGTCCAGCCGCCGTACCCCATTAAAAAAATAATTGGCTTCTTCATACGATATGCGACCGCAATCTCTTGCAATGTGCCGGCGCCTCCGCCCAGCGATATGACCGCGTCGCTCATACCTATCAAACTTGACGGACCACGAAACCCGACATCAGTCGTTACGACTTCGATGTCAACGTAGTCGTTAGAAGTCAGTCGACCGTCACCAGCAACCTCCGCTACAGTCAGACCATCTGCCGATTTAGCGCCACGACATACCGCCTCCATCACTCCGCCCTTGCCACCGTTAATGACGATACAATTATTTTCGGCAAGTAATCGACCGATTTTCTCAGCAGCAGCGAACATGGCTTGCGCTGGTTTTCTAAAAGGATATTCTTCATTTCCAGCCGATCCTATAACGGCAATTTGCAATTTTTTCATAGTGACTCCTTGTCATATTTCTCAAGCACCGCATCGAGCGCGCTCGGATTATTGAATTTTCTTAGCGCATATTCACTAGCCATCGTTCTATTTTGCACAAACGTCGCGAGTGAATTAACGGCAGGTGTTCCCCCGCCATCTTGTTTGTATGTGATCGCGACTGTCATTGGCATACCCACTCTCTGACGTAGTCGTTTCGAG
>JACQGD010000080.1 GCA_016199685.1 Candidatus Saccharimonadota bacterium | reverse complement strand
CACAAGAGTATAGCCGCAAAAATTTCAGGGAATAGGTGTTCTAAGTCCGATGCATCACCCCATAGTTGAAGTTCACGGATGCCCGGAGTGTCAATAATCATGCCGCCATTTGGTAAGACAAAAAGTTCTCGGTGAACTGTTGTATGTCGGCCCTTCGAGTCTTTTTCTCGAATTGCTGCTGTCGCCTGGATTTCTTCGCCAAGAAGCCTGTTTGTAAGTGTTGATTTACCAGCACCAGACGACCCCATAATAACAATTGTTTTGCCTGGCGCAATAAAGTGTTCAACCGCCGAAAGGTCTGTGTCCTCACGAGCACTCATGACGACAATATCAGCAGCTAGGTCAGAAAGTTGTGCTTTTTTGTCGACACTGTCGAGTGATGTATCGGCTTTGTTGAGGAGTATTACTACTGCAATATTTTGACTCGCTAGTTGGAATATATATCGCTCTAATCGCTCGGGGCTGAAGTCATTGTCGAGGGGTTGGACAATAAAGGCCAGATCAACGTTCGCTGCGATCACTTGCTTATCTATCTGCCGACCGACATGTCCACGCACAATTTCGCTCGAGCGGGGAAGAACGCTGTGAATAATCGCCGAAGTACTGTCGTTCATTTCAACTGCTACCCAATCACCAATCTTTGGCATATCAACAGTTTTTGATTTATGCACAAGCGTGCCAGCAAGCTGGGCGGAAACTTCATGCGGTGTGGCAACTTTAAAATACTGCCCATGATCGGCAATGATTCGTCCGGGTAAAAGTGTCCCATGTACAGATTCTTGCCAAGCGTTTGCTCGTTCATCATTCCAGCCGTATGTTTTAAGTGTCTTCATCTCTTACTAGTGTACAGGATGTGAAGTATTTAACGGACAGATTATCTCTCGAGGCCTATAGTAGGGTTCTAAGTCTAACGACACTACTATGTCTTAGAGACGGAGGAACTATGACGAATCAATATGACATCCAAGATCCAACAACGCAGTATCCAAAAGCAACGAATGACGGGAGTCTTCAGGCAGAGCCCGGGCTTGACACTACGCTTGAACCGAAAGCCGATCACGGCGAGAAGACATACGAAGGAAAAGGTCGACTCAAGGGTCGAAAAGCGCTCATTACCGGCGGCGACTCCGGTATCGGTGCGGCAGTAGCAATCGCGTTTGCTCGCGAAGGTGCCGATGTCGTTATTAATTACCTCCCCGAAGAAGAGGAAGATGCAAAAAAAATTGTCGCCGAAATCGAAGACGCGGGGCAGGTAGCGGTCGCTATACCGGGTGATATTAAAGAT
>JACQGD010000079.1 GCA_016199685.1 Candidatus Saccharimonadota bacterium | reverse complement strand
ATACAATTTTTTATTACGCTATTCGGCACTATATTTGGACTCGTATAGCCCGAAAATGCTATAATAAGAGAGTCCTAGAGCCATCATGGCGTGTATGATTTTCCTAATATCATATGATAAGGGAATTCAAATTGTGTACTTCCGTGGAAGTGCGCTGAGAATACCCACCTTGCATTCAAGCGGGGAATATCAAGCGTTATGGTACGTCTCTAGGACGCCTTAGTGTACGCCTCTGTGGCGTATTTTTTATGGTATTATGATGGAAACAACTAAAACAAAAAAAGGACTAAGATGAAACAGCGTATTTCAGTTCGAGCAATTATTCGCCAAGATGACAAGATATTGTTGCTTAGGCGCGCAACTGGCCGTCAGACTATCTTAGGTCTCTACGAGGTACCTGGAGGCAAAATAGCCTACAAGGAGCAGCCGGAAGACGCACTTCGTCGCTATCTTCATGATGATGGTGGAATTCATATACAAACTTCACAGTTATTCGATGCTGTGACATATATTGATCATGACGATCGAGACATTCAATATGCGGTTATTGTGTATCTTGTGGGTTTAGCCGAAGGGCATCACGGAGTAGAGTTGAGTCAAAATTATGATAAGTATGAGTGGACGAAGTCGTCAAACATACAACATGAACACGTCACTGATTTGACACAGCTTATCTTGGGGATTATCGAACAGGAGAAGATAACAGATGAAACAATACAAACAATTAGTCATAATGATGTTTCAGAAGCAACATATGAGCGTGTAATAATCTACTCTGACGGTGGATCTCGGGGAAATCCCGGTCCATCAGCGGCCGGCTATGTCATACTATCCGGAAGAGATGAGGTTGTAGATAAGGGTGGGGAATATCTCGGGATTACGACAAATAACCAAGCCGAGTACCACGGTGTAAGGTTAGGACTTGAAAAGGCACATGAGCTCGGGTATCGCCAAATAGATTTTCGAATTGATAGTATGCTTGTCGTAAATCAAATGAATGGAATCTACAAAATAAAAAACAGAGAACTATGGCCAATCCATGAGCGAATACGGGCACTTATGCTGCAATTTGATAAAGTAACGTTTAGCCATGTGAAGCGTGAGTTTAACCAGCTCGCTGACGGAATGGTTAATAGAACGCTCGATGCACATAAAGACAGAGAACGGTCTGCAGAGTAGAGACATCGTGTATAATAGTGAACAGGCAGTTCATTAGACGATCGCTGGCATATTTTATGCGAGAGGAAAGTCCGGGCAGTGTAGAACATGACAGTTGCTAACGGCAACCGGGGGCGACCCTAGGGAAAGTGCCACAGAAACGAAACTACCTGCGAAAGTAGGAAAAGATGAAACGAGTGAGGTAAGAGCTCACAGCATTCCATGGTGACATGGCGTGGAGGTAAACCCTGTCAGCTGCAAGGAGGTTTGCATAAAGAGCTGTTCGCTCGCAGGCCGATACCCGCTTGATCTCGGTAGCAATGCCGAGGCTAGATAGATGATCGTTCACGACAGAACCCGGCTTACAGATGATCTGCCTACTAAATAATCCGCTCCAATGGAGCGGATTATTTATTGTAGCAAGGATAAATAGTAACTATTTAGCGCTTTTTACAATTGTTGTAAATACAGTTGGTTCGCTGACTGCGAGCTCTGCAAGTACTTTCCGGTCAAGTTCAATGTTTGCGGCTTTGAGACCAGCAATCAATTTACCGTAAGTTGTTCCATTTTCGCGAGCTGCTGCGTTGATGCGTGTAATCCAAAGACCACGAAGATCGCGTTTTCGGTTACGGCGGTCTCGGTATGCGTATTGAAGTGCACGGATGACCGCTTGTTTGGCAAGACGGAATGATCGCGTACGGTTATGTTGCATACCTTTGGCAGCTTTTAAGATCTTTTTGTGCTTTGCACGTGCGGTGACGCCTCGTTTTACTCGCATGATTAAACTCCTAGTGCTCGTCTTACGTTTTTAGCCATGCTTCCTGTGACAGTTGCAGTGGTATTGATAGCACGCTTGCGACTCTTGCTCTTTTTTGCGAGCAAGTGCGTACCGAATGCGCGGCGGCGAGTCAATTTACCAGTACTGGTAATCTTGATGCGTTTAGCCGTGCCTTTGTGGGTCTTTAACTTTGGCATTATTTACTCCTTACTACTATGCTCAGATTGCGACCAGCCATCTGAGGCTTTTGCTCTAATATTGCGTCGTCTTCGAGAAGAGTGATGATTCTTTCTATCATCTCGAATCCTAGTTCCTTATGAGCCATCTCGCGACCCCTATAGAAGATTTGGATACGAACCTTATGGCCTTCGCCTAGGAACCCGCGTATTTTGCGGAGTTTGATATCGAGATCACCTTGGCCAATCTTGAGTCCAAACCGCATTTGCTTTAGCTCACCTTGCTTGTTCGTCTTACGATTCTTTTGTAGTTCCTTCATCTTTTGATACTGGAATTTACCCCAGTCGACGATCTTTACTACAGGTGGATTGGCTGCGGCGGAAATTTCAACGAGGTCTACGCCAGCGTCTTCAGCAGCTTTAAGTGCTTCAGCGCGTGTCATGACTCCAAGTTGTTCCCCGTCTGGACCAATAACGCGTAATTCGCTTGCGCGGATTGCTTCATTGATGCGAGTTGAATTATTAGCTATCGTGGTCTCCTTTTCGACGTACGAATATTTTGAGCGTTACTCGATGACTATCATAACAAATATCTTGACTATATACAAGAGGTGGGTTCCTAGTTACTCGAAGCGGCAATTGATGCT
>JACQGD010000007.1:3263-4653 GCA_016199685.1 Candidatus Saccharimonadota bacterium | reverse complement strand
TGGCTATCGTGGCTGGTCGCATTACGGGTATCCGTAAATTTGGCAAGCTGGCATTTATTGTTATTCGCGATACTTCCGGGTCAATTCAGCTATTCCTCCACGCGCCCGATGTCGCACTTCTCGAAGCGGAACAAGGAGTCCTCGGTATGAAAGAGCTGCCACTCCTTGATACCGGTGATTTCGTCGAAGCAACTGGTGAGATTGTTCGCACAAAAACGGGAGAAATTTCTGTTGCAGTAAAATCACTACGACTTCTCACGAAGAGTCTACGACCGATGCCGACCGAACTCACAAATAAAGAAGAGCGCTTCCGTCGTCGCTATGTCGATATGAACGTCAACCAGGAGGTTCGTGACCGTTTTGTCCGTCGAAGTAAATTCTGGACAGCGACGCGAGATTTCTTTAACGAGCAAGGCTTCTTAGAGATCAATATTCCAGTTCTCGAAACGACCGCGGGTGGCGCTGATGCAAATCCATTTGTGACGCATATGGATGCGCTTGATCAAGACTTTTATCTTCGTATTAGCCATGAATTGCCGCTCAAACGCCTTCTTGTTGCGGGGTACGAAAAAGTCTATGACATTGGTGCACGCTTCCGCAATGAAAACTATAGTGATGAGCATCTCCCTGAGCATGTTGCAATGGAATGGTATTGGGCATACGCTGACTGGGAGAAAGGCATGGAACTTACCGAACAAATGATTCGATTTATCGTCGATCGCACTTGGGGTGGTCGTGTATTTACGCTCGCTGATGGTCAGACAGTCGATTTTGGGAGTGATAATGAGCATTTTCCTCGAATCAGCTTCGTGGAAGTACTCAAGAACGAGTTCCAAATCGATGTGTTCAATTCTCCTATTGAAGCTATTGCAGCTAAACTCAAGGAGCATGGCCTTGAGGTAGAGAAGCAGGATAATCGTCAACGGAGTCTTGATAAGCTTTGGAAAAAGCATCGCAAGACAATCGCTGGGCCAGCATTCCTTGTCGATATGCCAACCTTCATGCAGCCACTTGCAAAAACGCAGCCAGGTAAGCCAGAGCTTACAGAGCAGTTCAACCTTGTCTTTGGCGGAAGTGAAATGTGCAAAGCCTTTTCTGAGCTGAACGATCCAATCGATCAGTACAACCGCTTCCTTGAGCAGCAGCAAATGCGTGATGACGGCGATGAAGAAGCGCAGATGATGGACATCGATTATGTTGAAGCGCTCGAATACGCTATGCCACCCGCATGTGGGCTTGGCTTCAGCGAGCGTGTCTTCTGGTCGCTCGAAGGCGTCACTGCTCGTGAAGGCGTGCCGTTTCCACAGCTTCGAACCGAATATGACACAACGACAAAAGCTATCTACCCGGAGGTGACGCTTGACTAATATAGTTACTCTCTTTGTTCGTA
>JACQGD010000007.1:0-3236 GCA_016199685.1 Candidatus Saccharimonadota bacterium | reverse complement strand
CGATTACAAAGAAAGTGAGCGTATTCCGGCTGAGTTTGCTTCGATTGTAGAGAATATGTACGAAGACGCAAAATCAATTCATAAGACCTACGACAAGTTTGACCTCGAGGTATTCCGTAAGAGCCTCCTCGATATTCTCACAGCATTCCGAGCGGGTACTCGTAAGAATCGTCACGGCGCTCGCCAAGAAATAAATGACCTCAACGATACCTTCGTCGAAATGGAAACAGCTGGTGTGCCGGCAAACTTTATCGTCAAACTGAAGCAGCAGCAAGCGCAACTCCTCAGAAGCCTCTTTCGCATCAACTATATTCAGCGTATTCGTTTTATTCCATCTGCGTTTATTCTTGCACGGACGATCGTTGCGATTATTATCGTGGTACTACTCTTTACAAATATCGATCCATTCTACGGTGGCCTTGCCTTAACGGGTACGATAAGTTTCATCATGATTTATATGAATATTCTTATTCAGACGGTGAGCGTGCCATTTCATAGCGCCGGTAAAACTCGCGATGACATCAGTCTCTTTTTGCTCCGCGAAGCATCAGACCACCTTTCAAAAAAATAGATCTGAAATCAAAAAAAGAAGCTCTGCAGGCGCGGAACTTCTTTAGGATGTGAGGAACTTTTATTATGTCGTGACGTTGTGGGCGCCTTCAGCAAGTTCACCGAGTACGATGTCGATTGTATCTTGAACAATCTGCTCATGGTCAGTGATTCGCGAAGCGATCCAGTTGCCCAATTCTTCATCACTGGCAGTTTCCTGCAAGGCAATGAGTTCTTTTAGCTGATCGTAGCTAAGGCTTGCCGCAATGTCTGCGCCAACGCGCTCTTCAACAGTTTCGTTGAGGTGGGCGAGAAGTGAGTCAATTGTTTCGTCATCGATATCAATGCCAAGATTGATAAGTTGTTGTTTCGTGATATAGCTCTGCATAGTATTATCCTACCAACTCAAAGTCTTTTTGCGTCACTTCTTTAGGGGGTAGGGTCTCCTTCTTATTCATATTTTTAGCTGCTTCTCTTCCGGCAGTGTGGTAGGCGACTAGCTTGCGACCGATTGTGCGAAAGTGCTGCTTTTTGACACGATTTTTGCGGCGTTCTTTGGCATCATGCGCTGCTGCGAGCATATATTTTGCGGTATCAATACCATTATTTACTCTATCGATACTGCGAGATTTGTAATTTCCTTCACGGTCATCGACAGATGCTGCTTTGTCATATAGTTTATTGGCGACAAATGTACGTAGCTTGCTATCTCCGTTACCTGCGACTTTTTCAGCGGTCCAATCAATAACCCTTGCTGATTCTTTTGTGTAAGCTTCAAGGGGATCGTTTTCATCAACTTCTTCTGTAATCGCTTCAGAGAATGCCGATGCCTGATTGCTAGGGAGGGTTTCATCCGCTTGCATATCGAACTGATCTTCCCACATTGCTAAATGTGCGTCTTGCTGTTCTTTTGATAAATGTAGTTTGTTGCTCATATTTTTTGTGTTTAGTTGGTTTAAATTTATATTAGCATAAGTGTGATGAAATGTCAATTATAATGTATTGCGTGAAATATCGTCGACTCCTATGAAGCTTGGAGTATTCTTTGTTATGATAGGTGTATGAGAAAACTATTTGGAATAATTGTAGGAATAGTTGTTGGGCTGAGTCTCGTGGCGACTCCCGCTCACGCAGCATCAGATGACTTCGAGTTTAAAAGTTTTACGGCAGACTATTATCTGGGTAGGGATAGTGAGAATCGGTCGACACTACGAACTGTCGAGCGGCTAACAGCGAATTTTCCAAATCCGAACCAAAATCATGGGATCGAACGAGCAATTCCAAAGAGCTACGATGGTCACTCGGTTAGCTTAAAGATTGAGTCGGTAACAAATGACCAAGGTGTGCCGGTCCCATATACGACGTATTCAAGCAATGATAACCAAGTAGTCAGGATAGGCGATAAGGATATATATGTCGATGGTATACAGACCTATCAGCTGACGTATACACAACGCGACGTAACGAAAAACTTTACAAGTGTTGATGAATTTTACTGGGATACAAACGGCACAGAGTGGCGTCAGCCATTTGAGAGTGTTCGCGCGACGGTGCATATCGATAGCGCAATCGCAGGCGCACTCGATGGCAATACAAGCTGCTACAGGGGGCTTAGCGGTTCGAAGACCTCCTGTACTATTTCTCAGTCCGGGTCGACACTGCAGGCGAGTGAATCAAACCTTGGGCCAGGAGAGAACGTCACTTTTGCAATCGGATTCAAGGCAGGAACATTTGCAGTGTATCAACAGACGTTAGCCGAGCGGCTTCTCGGAATGTGGTTGATCTCGATGGTCGTAACAGGGATTATAGGTGTTTTGGCGTTATTTTGGATCGGTATGCGATACTCGCAGCGGAGTAACCGTACTAATGAAATCGGTGCAATCGTGCCTGAATATATCCCTCCAAAGAATGCGAGTATACTCCTTTCCGAGCAGATGAGCGATGGAACGCGTGCGGCTATGACGGCGCAAATCATTGATCTATCAGTGCGCCATTACTTCAAGCTGTATCAGACGCAGGGAAAGTCACTTCTTAAGTCGGCGGAATATGAACTAGAGATTGTGAAATCGATAGATGACCTACGTAAAGAGGAGCGGCAGTTTGTGACGACACTGTTTGGAGCAGCTTCGACAGCAGTTGGAAGTCGCTTTGAGATGAAAAAATTAAAGAGTGACTATAAGGTCGCTGCGCAGCTACGAAAAGACACGAAAGCACTGAGCGAACTTGTAAAAGGTGAGTACGAGCTGCGTCATGCGGACGTACGTCAGTCTCGTTGGTTTACTCGGACAGGGTGGATAACGCTTGGTTTCGGTGTGATCACATTGTCTCCAGCTTTATTGATAGCAGGGATTGTTTCTCTTGTTTGTGCGACTCAGTTACGGCCACTTACCGACGCGGGGCTTGATCTTCGTCGATACCTCGCAGGCTTGAAGTTATATATTGGGGTGGCTGAAGAAGAACGACTGAAGTTACTCCAAAGTCCTGAAGGTGCTGAAAAGACCGGCGTGAAGTCGCCGGATAATACTAAGCAGCTTGTGAGGCTGTATGAACGTGTGTTGCCATATGCGGTGCTCTTTGGTCAGGAAAAAGAGTGGAATAAGCAACTTGGTCAGTACTATGAACAAAATGGCTCACAGCCTGATTGGTATAGTGGGCATACGGCATTTAACGCCGCGCTTTTTGCATCG
>JACQGD010000051.1 GCA_016199685.1 Candidatus Saccharimonadota bacterium | reverse complement strand
CCCTCACACTTGATGTCGGTGAAAGAGGGGTAATTAGCGAGGAGCGCGTTACTCAAGCTCCGTCTAAAAAAGGTATTACCGTTCAGATGGATTCAAATTGGCTTAAAGAACAGCCAACTAGTTCATTTCCTATGAAAATTGACCCTAGTTTTGGGCGCGACGCCACTAGTTATTGGATGTATAAATCCGATGGCTATAGCTGTGGTTCAAGCAACTGTTATGCAAATATAGGCACGATCCTTGATGGAAATTGGCAGCATTGGCGAACGTATTTTCAATTCCCAATCAGTGATCTTGATGGCAAAAAAATAGTTGACGCTAATTTACACGGTTATTATAAAACTGGGCAGAACGGTATTGGTGACGGTAGGAGTATTGGCATGGGCCATGCAAGCTGTCCTAGTCTAAATTTCAACTGTCTCGGCAGCCAAGTTGGCGGCGCAAGCGGAGTGGGCGGTGACTTTGATATTAACTTTACAGGCGGACTGCAGACGTCTGTAAATAATAGAGACTGGGGCACTGTCTGGAGTCTCTGGGGTGAAGAAGGTCCATACAAGAGCTTTAAGCCATACTACAATCTTCGCGCAAGTGTCGTTTATGACAATCCAACTTCACAAGCAACGGCTACAGAGCCAGCTAACGGCCAAGTGACCGTGTCGACGCAGCCAACGCTTCGTGTAAATCCAGCAACCGATGGTGACGGGGATCAGATAAAGTACTACTTTCAAGTAAGTACAGGCGTAAACGGATCGGGTGCAATAATTAATTCCGACTGGATTACTGCAACGCAGTGGACTATTCCTGATGGTATTTTACAGGATGGTAACACCTATCACTGGAGAGTGTTTACTAAAGGTGCTACTCAGACAGACCCCAATTGGAGCCGATCATTTAAAGTCGATCTTCGAACTGGAAAAGATAGTACTCAGGCATACGATACGGTTGGTCCAATCGGCGTAGACCTAGCAACTGGTAACGCGACTACTTCAACTGATACGCACTCTATGAGCGCATTGGGTGGAACTATCGGATTATCGCTAAATTACAACACACCGACCAAGGCAAAGAATGGACTAGTAGGAGAATACTGGAGTGTTTCCCCAAATTACGCATTCTCTTCGGGGGTGCCGACTGGTCCTGTCGCCTTCACGAGGAATGATGCCAACGTAAACTTTAATTGGAATACAGATGGGCCTGGCGGCGGTGTTTCTAGTGACTGGTTTTATGCGAGATGGAAAGGTTATTTTGTTGCGCCTAACGCGGGTGACTACTCTTTCGGGGCATATAATGACGATGCAATCGAAATTAATGTTAATGGTCAGACATACGGTGGCTGTGGTGGATCAACACCGTGCTACAGTGGAACGCCACTGACGTTACAAGCAGGCCAAGTTGTACCGATTACTATTAAGTATCAAGAGGCTACTGGTTTAGCCTATGCTAATGTCTTTGTAAAAGGTGCTGTTCCAGAACAGACTCTGAATACTGACTGGCTTCGATCTGAAGTTGTTGCATCGAATGTGCAATACGGACTTACAGGTAGATACTATACGCACGGTGGCGGAGCAGGTGCACCTTCATTCCCGACTGATAATAGCGACCCACTTCGATTAATGATGGTTCGTAATGACACTAAGATGACATTTGACTGGGGTGGCGGTGGCCCTGCCTCAGGCATG
>JACQGD010000050.1 GCA_016199685.1 Candidatus Saccharimonadota bacterium | reverse complement strand
GCTTTTTCATCATGGCGCTGATCACTTCGCAGCGAATGCCGCCGGTGCAGTACGTAATCACTTTTTTATTCTTGATATCATCATATTTATCACTTTCGAGCTCATCAATGAAATCACGTGATGTATTTGTATTTGGCACAACTGCATTCTTGAACTTCCCGATCGCCGCCTCGTGGGCATTGCGACCATCAAAGAACACAACATCGTCTCCGTATTGCTCCACCAGCTCATTTACCTGCGCAGGTTTCAGGTGCTTGCCTCCACCGACAACGCCTTGCTCATCAACGGTAAATTCTTCGTCACTATTTTTGAATCCAACAAGTTCACGTCGATGTTTGACGCTCATTCTTGGGAAGTCTTCGCGTCCGCCATCGCTCCACTTAAAGACAACATCTTTGAACCCAGGAAATTTTTTTGTTTCTTTTATATAAGATTTCAGGTCGTCCATGTCACCGCCAACAGTGACAAGCATGATCGCGCTCGCTACGATAAATACCAATGCGATGCCTCGTGCTTCACCACCTCCAAGTACCCAGCCGAACTGTGCCCTGCCGATGTCTGATCTCATGTACGGAATGATGAAGAACTCAGCGAGTGGCCCAATCATAAACGCACTGACGGGCATCGATGCTGACTCTATACTTTGGGCAAACCCAAAGACTCGTCCTTGTCGCTTAAGCGGAACAACACGTTGAATAATCGTTTGCTCCGTTGCCTCAGCAATTGGCATTAGTGCCATAAAGACAAATATCCCCACAGCGTATAGAAGCCAAAATTCTCGTATGACAAATGCGGCACCCAGGACCGCTATTCCGACATTAACTAACAGCATAGTACGAAGTGGATTTTTGCCTAAACCTTTCTTAGCAACAAGCAAGCCGCCAATAATGAATCCAGTACTCGTCACACCGAGCACAATTCCCCACATCTCAACCGAGAAAAGTGTCAGTCCATACGGGTCCATCAGCGCCATAAACACTCCGCCAATGAGATTGTTGAATGTCGTGAAAAAGATAAGCCATGCAAGTCCCGGCACTGCTTTGATTGCCGCAATACTTCCTTTTATGTCAACTTTTTTACTTCCGAGCTCAGGGTCATGGACAATCTCATCTTCTGGGATTTTTACAAAAAATAAATGAATTAACGCGACACCCGTCAAAGCGATCGCAATTGCTAGTGTCCAGCCCATCCCAAGAAGTCCAATCGAGAGTCCACTAAAGACAGACGTCACCATGAATGCTACACCTTGCACCGTTCCGACAAGTCCGTTCGCCTTGTCACGCCCCTCTTTTGGTACGAGTAACGTCACCGTCGTCGAGAGCGCGATATTTCGCATGTTTTCTACAACACCACCGATCAAGATAACGCCAGTAAATACCCAAAAGAGCAGCTCACGCCAATCAACAAGCGCTTCTTTTGGAGACGCAAGATAGACAATTCCCGCTAGCACATACATGATAAACGTAATAACACTCGAATAGAGCATCACGCGTTTCTTTTTGTTATGATCAACGATCGTGCCGAATACGAGGCTGAAAATCGCGACAAACAACATATATGCACCTCCAATAATCGCCGTCGCGAGCACTGAGCGAGTTTCAAGATACACCCAAAACGTCAATGCAAACCAAAGGTAACTTGTCGTGACATTTGCAATAAGCGTGTTGATCAAAACTTGATAGAATTGTTTCATCATGATCGAGTGCCTTTTACCGTAATCGCTTTACGTAGATCCGTGTATTCGCCCCATACGAGCCAAATAATTGCAATGTCTAGTAGTGTGAACACCCACATGCCGATCGAGAGTGGGTCCTGCACAAGAACATAGAGTTGGTAGACCAAAAACAGTACGAGCACGCAAAGCGCATACGGATACGCCCGAAGAATTCTCCTTAGCAAACAATAGACGAGGACAATTTTTACGACACCGTGACCGATCAAAAAAATGATGAGAAAAGCCAAACCACTCTTTGCCAAATCATTGTCGAGTCGCGCAATATGTTCAGCGATAAAAGCATAGGTTAAGCCGGAATGATGCTGTGCATACCCTATAATCGCTGACAACATTCCATGGACAATACCTGGTGCGACGAGCAGCAGTATGCCGGTTACCAATTCGACAGCGCCGTCAAAGCCCTTAATGCCAATTCCAACCTTGTAGATTCTTTCAAACCATTGGCCGTGCCTGAGTGTCGCAACGTTCATTCTCCCAGTATACACTTGTAACCTTATATATGTTATGCCATAATAAGAGCACTATGATCCAACAGCGGATCCTCTACAGCGAACGTTTCTGAGTAACATACATCTCTCTCGTTCTATACAAACAAATGATCACGCGAAAGTAATCCAGTCATGACAAAAGATATTACAACTAAACAAATACTGAAATTTCATTGGGGACATGCCATGAAATTTAAGCGTCAAGTCGTGACAAGTTTCGTTGTTGCACCACTGACGATTATTTTTGAACGCTACGTCACACCGATTATTATTGCGATTGTTCTCTCGCAGATTCAGGCAGGAACAGTCACGCTCGAATCCTCCATCTGGCTCATAGCGGGTTATGCTGTTCTTCAAGTCTTGACGCAAATCATTGGCTATCGAGTCAATCTCTATGCGGCCTGGGAGGTACAAGTGCGGGGTGCTCGGGATATCTACCGCGAAAGCTACGAGAAACTCACCCATCACTCGCTTGATTTTTATAACGATAATTTTGCTGGATCCCTCGTTTCAAAAGTAAACAAATTCGGATCGGCATTTAATAGCTTCTGGCAAATGATCATCTTCGAAATGCTGTTTATCGTTACTTCAATTATCGCGACGATTGTTGGTATTTCGTTTTTGATCTGGCAATATGCAATCGTCCTTGCTATTCTTGTTGTTGTCTTTATCATCGCGGCGTTTTATGGAACACGATTTATGCGGCCGCGCCAAAAAGCACGCTCAAAAGCATACACCAAAATATCAGCACAGTTGTCTGACTCGATATCGAACATCTTTGCAGTAAAAATTGATAGCAAGGAGCGCTACGAGCAAAAGCGACTTGATACATCAATCGACGATATGCTCGTCAAAGAGTTCCGCGTACGGAGTGGCATCATGACCGACTCACCGGCCTCCGCCAGTGTCACCACACTGATGCGAATTTCTGCGCTCGTCGCATCTATCTGGGCAGTGCAGCATGGCATAGCCGATGCGGCCGTTATGTACCTTTGCTTTACGTACACATTCAACCTTATCCAAGAGATTTGGAATATCTCAAGTATTCTCCGCAATTTCTACCAAATTACTGGAGATTCAGAGGAGATGCTCGAAATCCTCAATCAGCCAATCGGCGTCAAAGATACCTCAACGAAGTCGTTGAAAGCACAGCATGGTACACTTTCTATCACCGACCTCACTTTCACACATGACGGCGCAAAATCAGCACTCTTCGATCAACTTAGCTTGAGCATCCCGGCTGGTCAAAAGGTGGGAATTGTGGGAATTAGCGGCTCAGGTAAAACGACACTGACAAAACTACTCCTACGATTCGTCGATCCAGCAAGCGGCGCTATTGCTATCGACAATCAAAATATTGCTAAGGTTTCTCAAACTTCTCTGCACGATGCAATCGCATATGTGCCACAAGAGCCGCTCCTTTTTCATCGAAGTATTGCCGAAAACATCAGCTACGGCAACCCTGGAGCTTCACTGAGCGAGATCAAGAGTGCAGCAAAAAAAGCGCACGCCGATACGTTTATCAATGAACTCGCTGAGGGCTATGAAACACTTGTCGGTGAGCGCGGCGTCAAGCTGAGTGGCGGTCAGCGCCAGCGCGTCGCGATTGCACGGGCAATTCTCAAAGATGCACCGATCCTCATCCTCGATGAGGCGACAAGCGCGCTTGATAGCGAAAGTGAGAAGTTAATCCAAGATGCACTCGAAAAACTTATGAAGCATAAAACCTCCATTGTGATTGCACACCGTCTTTCGACCATTGCGACACTTGATCGAATCATCGTCCTCGACAAAGGAACCATCGTCGAAGATGGCACCCATACGCAGCTTCTCGAAAATAACAGCATCTACGCATCGCTCTGGTCACACCAATCTGGTGGATTTATCGACGCAGAGGATTAGATTGAATAAATAATTGCATACAAGTATTGAGTATGTAATAATACTTCTACTATGATCCGCGCTAGGATCCTCTACTCGCACACGTTTGGACGACCAAACCAATAGCGATTTCTTATTTCATCAACTATACTAATCTTAGAAAGCCTTTAGTAGGAATCACTATGCCTCAATTATTCAATCGCGCCAACACAACGACCGCTAAAAAAACACTCGCAATTTTTAAGGGCGAGATTATGAAAAACAAAGGCGACTTTGTCTTATATTCAACGCTTATCCCAATAAATCGTCTTATTTATCTCGTTCTTATCCCTCTTGTCTTTAGCCTTCTTATTCAATCATTAATCACCGAACCTCACAACTGGCAAAAGGCAGCGTGGATTATCGGTGCAGGCGCAGTACTCTCGGTTGTATCATTGATCACCTCAAGCATTAGCTTCCGCCGCCTCTTTCGCCACGAAGAACACATGGAAACTATCCTTATAGAGAAAGCAGTAAGTAGTCTCGAGAAACACAGCGACCAATTCTTCTCGAATCGTAAAGTTGGATCCTTGGCAGGTGACGTGATGAAGTTTGGCCATTCGATTGTTAGTTTTCTTGATGTTATTTTTCTTCAGCTCATCGGCATCGTCGTCAACTTTACCTTTAGTCTCGTCATCGTTGCGTTTCTCTCTCCTATACTTCTCATCCCACTTTCGATTGTTACCGGACTGATTATCTGGCGAAGTCTTGCTGGGTCGAAAAAACGCGCACCGATCCGCCATCAACGAAAGACACTCATGTCTCGACTTGGCGGCACCGTTGCCGACGTCCTCGGAAACCAGCAAATCGTCAGATTTTTTGCCACTGAGCAAAAGGAAATTCAACGTGTTGTGAACGATCGTCTTCATATCGAAAAAGTAACACGGACAGAGATAGATCTGATTGAACACGAAGCATTCGTACGACAGTCAATATTATTTACCTTTCAGATCGTGACTATGGTTGTCTGTGTATGGCTCTACACTACAGGAAATGTCTCTATTGCTGCACTTATTTTTGCCGTCACCTATCTCGGTCGGCTGACTACCTCACTTTTTGATATCTCACCAATCATCCGTGGTATTGAGCAGGTATTTCTCGATGCGGCCGAAATTACCGACATCATCGATGAAGAACCGGAAGTTACCGACACGCCAAACGCAAAAGCGCTCACAGTCCATGACGGTGAAATACGCTACAACCATGTTGATTTTGCCTACAATGATCAAAAAGACGCACTCGTCTTGAGTGATATATCACTTCATATAAAGCCCGGTGAGCGAATTGGACTCGCAGGCCATAGCGGCGGCGGCAAGACCACAATGACAAAACTGATCTTACGATTTGCCGATATAACAGGTGGAGAGATTACGATCGACGGACAAAACATTAGTGACGTTTCGCAACAATCGCTTCGATCAAACATCGCCTATGTTCCTCAGGAAGCCTATCTTTTCCATAGAAGTCTTCGCGAAAATGTTGCCTATGGACGAAGCGAAGCAACTGACGAAGAAGTATACTCCGCGCTTGAACGAGCCAATGCAATGGAGTTTGTAAGTAACCTTCCCGATGGCCTCGATACGATCGTCGGTGAGCGCGGCGTCAAGCTGAGTGGCGGCCAACGGCAACGTATCGCAATTGCACGCGCCATCCTCAAGGATGCCCCCATACTCGTCCTCGACGAAGCGACCAGTGCCCTCGACAGCGAAAGTGAAAAGCTGATCCAAAACGCACTCGAAAAACTCATGAACAATCGAACGAGTATTGTTATCGCCCATCGTCTTTCAACCATCGCAAAACTTGATCGAATTATTGTACTCGACAATGGCAGAATCATCGAAGACGGCCCCCATGATACATTGCTTACACAAAAAGGGACCTACGCATCGCTCTGGTCACACCAAAGCGGCGGGTTTATCGAAGACTAATTATTAAATAAAGCTTGTAGAAAAGCTTGCGGAGTGGTATAAAATAAGCAAGCGCATATACGGCCATCCGTATAACCAATCAAAGGCGACTGGAGCTTGCACATTACTAGAGTAAGGTATGTGATGAGGCATTACGTTGACATGGATCACCGAGTCGAAGCTCAAGAAGAGCGACTTCAACGTAGGTGCGCGAGTCGTAGAGAGACAGTTGCTCAAGCTCGTCGCGCCGATGAGAAGCAACAGGCTCGAGCGACACTCAGTGGCAAACGACCGGCAAAACAGCGTCAATACTCAGAAGCTGCTCGACGCCGCGTCGCAAAACGAATTCCTGCGATCATCCTCAAGAAATTCGACGGAAATCTGAAAGGAGAAATGTCGATCGTCCTCCTGGAGCTGAAGCGCTTCGGTGCAATCAAGGATCCAACGTGGAGGAATGCCGGTGAACGTCAACAGCTAGTCCAAGATGCACTCGATCTGTGCGTACGACGCGAAACCGTCTCGATGTTTATCGATAAGCAGCTCATCGTGTCACTGTCGGTAGAGCCCGCACCAAGCGATCAAGTCGAGCAGACACCTCCACCGACCACTACAACCGACTGGAGTGACGTCAACCTGCCCGCATACTACGGAACGCGCAGGCGTCACGCAGCGTTGATGGAACTCACTCATCACTAACCTTTACTCACCCCAGAGCCAGGTACGAGACACCATCTCGTGCCTGGCTCGCTTCATTTATACTGTCTTATGCTGCTCTTTTATTTGCGAAATTGTGAAATGCTTTCCATGCTCGCCAACAAACTTCACCATTCTCCCGTCATCAAGATACAGTTCATCCTCAAGAAGTGACGCTAATTCAAAATCATATTTCTTTACAAGTGGTACACCGCGCTCGTAGCTAATTGAAAATGTTTCATTAAATCGCTGCAGTGTATTTGGCGAGCTTTCGTAAATAGCAGCAATTTCCGTATCGGATAGGGGATAGTTTTTGGAGCACGGAGTGAAAGTTTTCGTAGTACTTTTAGGGTCGATTCTATGTTATATAGATTTTTTAGAGCAGAACCTGGCGACTGCATAATATGATCGACGAGGTATTCAATTGAGTCGCCAGTCGCTTCCGCTTCAACCTCCCGCGTGACACCAAGTTGCGTGTCGCGGTAGTATTGTGCCTGCCGTTGCATAAGTCGCCCGCCTCGAAGTGCATGTTCTTCTGGCTTCCAAACAGTGAGGTGCGCTGCAATCTGACCAAGCACAGCCGGATTTGGAATTCTCGTCACTTTCTCGATGATATGCTTCGCAACAGATTCGCCACCATCCATGTACTCGTACCTATACGGATACCCGACGACCATTGGTGCATTTTTCTTGACGACGCTTCGGTTACTAATTTCACGTGGCGTCGGATGATTTCCGCCCGCACGCATATATTCATCAGTATTCGTGTATTCGTACACATAGTCGATCATACCCGTGTAGATACATCGCTTGATGTTATCAATTTCCTGAGGATTCGGTGGCACAAGTTCAGTTATGTCCATACCGACTCGCTTCATCACTTTTCGGTAAAGTAACTGTGATTGTTCAATGTTGAGTGGGTCGAGATTATAGGCGACTTGCTCCTTTTTTGTAAGATTCATCGATGCGATAAAAAGCTCAAGTTGCGCAATCATATCAGAATCACTTTGCTCTAGAAGTTCATTCCATTTTTTGCCAACGCCCTTTTCAAAGTATTGCAGCCCACCCGCTTCTGCTGCAGCGGTCATGGCAAGCACCTGGGCTCGTATTTTTGAAGAATACTGTTCTGATTCAACCACCATTCGTGCAAGCGCAGGTTTCATAGGAAGTGACTCCATTCGACGGCCAATCGTCGTAATCCGACCCTCATCGTCGAGCGCTCCGAGCGACCATAGTGACTGCTTTGCATGCTCTATCATTACTGGGTCAATATGGTGTGGAAACTTGAGCTCTGCCATGTCGTAACCAAGATTTGCGATATACAGCGCCGTTCGATCGACTTCAGTTCGCTGAATTTCTGGAAGCGAATGCTGTGGACGCAGCTCATCATCACTATCAACAAAGTCGTCTTCCTCTGAACCACGCGTTAAGATATAGATACCATCTTTTACTCTTCCGCAGCGTCCACGGCGCTGTCGTAGGTCATCACGTGAGGCCAGTACAATATCAAGACTCTGCGAAAACTCTTCGTCAATATGCGGTTCACGTTTTCGACCACTATCGATCACAACGTCGATATCGGCAATCGTGATGCTTGTCTGCGCGACATCAGTAGCAACAATAATTTTACCATTTGGATAGCTCGCGATTGCCGCATCTCTCATATGCTGCGGCAGCTTAGCATGGAGTGGCAAAATCATGGGAGCGGCAGTACCAGCGAGCCTAAACCGCTTCGTTATTTCGTCGATAGCATCTTTAATCTCACGCTTTCCTTCAACAAAACAAAGCGCATTCATTCCCTGCTGGCCATACTCAAAAGCCTGCTCAGCAACAGTTGATTCAGCTTCGATTTTATCTTCGATCGTATGAATCGGAACCTTGATATCAATCGATGGGAGCGGCTCGGAAATAACATCTGTAAAGAAGTCTTCGTACACTTGTAAATCTGGTGTTGCGCTCATAAGAACTACCCGAAGCTGATGGTCTGGATTGCTCATCATTTCATGTCGTACAAGTGCCAGCGCAACTTCAGTTTCGGTTTTCCACTCGTGAACTTCATCGATAATAAGAACAGGAGGTGCCTCTTGTCGAAGAATTTCGGGGAGTTGTCGGGTAAAAACACCGTCGGTCACAACCATTGTTTTTGTGTTCGGCGTCAATGTATTTTTTGTTGCTGTAAGACATCCAACGACACCGTACGCGTCATCGCCATCTCGCTCACGGACATGGTATGTCATTCGATCAGCAACCATCTCTGCCGCGAGTCTCCTTGGCTGCATCATGATCGTTGAACGGCCACGTGAAAGTTGCGAGAGCGGTACCTGCGTACTTTTGCCGCAACCAGTATCTCCTGAGACAATCGTCACTGGATTTTGCTCTATTGAAGCATCAATTTCGTCGAGTCGACTACTAATTGGAAGATTGGAATCGCCGTATCGAGATTCCTTCTCGCGATTCACTTCAACAACATTGCCTATTGCTTTAGACGCTAATCTTTTCTCACGGCGATTAATCGGTATAACACCTTCAGGGAGGGGCGCCAGACCTCGTTCGGACACATAATGAGATCGCACGTTTTTATATCCGCCTGTCGGGGAATTATTGAAACTTTTTGATCCAAAATTACGATGCATGTACCTGCCCTTAACCACCCGAAATATTGCTTCCATAATACCACGCCCGAGAGCTGAATTATAAAATAATACTTAAAAACACCGCCGAAGCGGTGCTTTAAGAGCAAGAAATAGCTACTTACTTATTTGCGTCAACGTTTGACTGCTTTGGTTCATCCTGAGATTTACCGCCTGGTCGTGACTCTTCAGCTTGTGAATCCTGAGGCGTATCAGCACCGTTATCGGCCGTTACTTCACTTTCGTCCTCTGCATCACCACCGGCAGCGTCATTAGCGGCTTGGAGTGCACTTGGTTCATAGACGTTTGCGACCACAAGATCGAGATCTTGTTCGAGGTCAGCAAATTCAACGTTCTTAGGAAGTGTAATATCCGCAAGAGTCAGCTTATCGTCTGTCGATGCAAGATCAACAATTGATAATTCAAGTGCCTCTGGAAGTGATGCTGGCTTCGCCTTAATCTCTACATGCTCAATTGCCTGTAGCACAACGAGTCCAGCTTTTTCAGCCTCGCTCTCACCAATACCCGTAAGATGGATTGGCACTTCAGTCGTAATAACATCATTTTGATTAATAGTATGGAATGCAATATGGCGTATATGTCGCTTCACAGGGTGCAAATCAATACTTTTGATGATAGCGAGCTTCTTTTTTCCATCAATACTAAGAGTGATTGGAGAGTGCTTACCTGCAGCGTGGGCAACCTTAGCCGTTTCAACGCTCAGTGACTGTGTACTTATCGGAGCATCATTTGCACCGTACACGACACTAGGGACGAAACCGTCACCTCGAAGTGAAACAACTTTTTTACCTGTCGTACTGCGTTCGTCAAGTTTCAATGTGAAATCGTTCATTCTGTTCTCCTGCAATTCAGTTGTTTATCACTCTATAGTATACCAATTACCTGAAATTAGGTTGTAAGGAATTTCACAGTTTCAAATAAAAGGAATAATCTATGGCCGTTTAGGCTAGATAGTACGCTCTCGGAGTGAGTCATGCTAGAATAGATAGTATGTTTGACTCCTTATTACCAACGCTATCATTATTCAGCGCCATTCCCGGACTTGACCTTATCGACATAATATCGACTGCAGGCTGGATCGCTGTTATAGCCGTCATTTTTGCAGAGTCGGGACTCCTTATTGGCTTCTTCTTACCAGGTGACAGTCTTCTCTTTACTTCTGGCTTCCTCGTCTATAGTGGCGTTCTTAATATCAACATTCACCTCTTCGTATTCCTCCTCTTCTTAGCTGCAGTCGTTGGCGACAACGTTGGATATACATTTGGTCGTCGTGTTGGCTATAAGCTCTTTCAACGTCCAAACTCTAAATTCTTCAAGCAAGAGAATATTGAAATCGCTCAAAAGTTCTACGAAAAGCATGGAGGCAAGACAGTCATCATCGCTCGATTCGTGCCTTTCGTACGTACTTTTGCACCAGTTGTAGCTGGTATTGGTAAGATGGAATATAAAAAGTTCCTCATCTACAATATGATTGGTGGTTTCATCTGGGCTGTTGGAGTTACGTACGCAGGCTACTACCTTGGTGCGCTATTTACCAAGCTTGGTATCGATATTGATCATGTACTGCTTCCGATTATCGCTCTCATCCTCCTTGTTTCATTGCTTCCTCCAATTATTCATATTCTAAAAGACAAGAAGCAACGCGATAGCATTGTCGCTCTTTCTAAAAAGCAGATCGATACGCTGTTTAAACGTACAAAGAAGAGATAGAGCCCTTTTTATTCAAGCATTCGACAAGTAAGCACATACGCAGGCGGGATATTCCGCCACTCACGAGACACGGTTATTTCATCGAAGTAGGCTGCGAGAAATCCCTTTTTGAGAAGCGTGTATTGAAACGTAATAAATTTTCCTTCTGGCTTTAACACTGCCTGGGCACGTTGTAGAATCGCCTGTGACTGTTTTATTGGAAGCGATGCAAACGGAAGTCCTGAAACAATATAATCAACTTTTGCAGCCAATCCGAACTGACGTAAGATTCCATCGACATCTTCAGCCGTACCGTGATATACATAGACATTTTTCTCGTGTCCATACTGGCGCACAAGTGTTTCATAAAAAGTCGTATTAAATTCGATCAGGACAAGAGATGTGTTTTTATGACGCTCGTGAAGAAGCACGTCAGTAAAGCTACCCGTGCCAGGCCCAAACTGTACAATCAACTTTGCAGCTGAGAAATCGATTGGTTGTACCATTTTTTGCGCTAAAAAACGCGAGCTTGGTGCAACTGCGCCAATTGTCCTTATGTTTCGTATGTACTGGGTAAAGAAACGACGTGACACCACCATTAAAGGAGCTGCTTTAGATATTTACCCGTAAACGACGTCTTTACTTTCGTCACTGCTTCAGGCGTTCCCTCGGCAACAACTGTTCCGCCACCGACTCCACCTTCGGGTCCCATATCGATAACATGGTCTGCAGTTTTGATAACGTCGAGATTATGCTCGATAATCACCATACTGTTACCTCCCTCGACAAGTTTCTGGAGGATCATCAAAAGACGCTTCACATCCGCACTATGAAGGCCTGTTGTCGGCTCATCGAGAATATACATCGTCTTACCCGTACTTCGACGCGAAAGCTCGCTTGCAAGTTTGATTCGCTGTGCTTCACCACCACTAAAGGTCGTTGCTGGCTGTCCTAATCGTATATAGCCAAGACCGACTTCAACAAGTGTCGTCAGTTTTCGTTCAATCGATGGAACGTTTTCAAAGAAGATTGCAGCCTGTTCGACCGTCATTTCAAGGACATCGCTGATTGTTTTTTCCTTGTATTTAATCTCGAGCGCTTCGCGATTGTAACGTTTACCGTTACACACGTCGCAGGTTACATAGACGTCCGGCAGGAAGTGCATCTCAATTTTGATAACACCGTCACCCTGACAATTTTCACAGCGTCCACCCTTCACATTGAAGCTGAATCGCCCTGCTTTGTAGCCACGAATGTTCGCCTCGGGTGTACTTGCAAACAATTCACGAATTGGCGTAAAGACACCTGTGTACGTTGCTGGATTTGAGCGTGGCGTACGACCAATTGCCGACTGATCAATAACAATTGCCTTATCGAGTTGCTCGATGCCTTCGATATTATCGTGTTTGCCTGGAACCGCTTGTGAGCGATGAAGCCGTGCCGAGAGTTCTTTTGCAAGTATGTCGTTAACCAATGTCGACTTACCCGATCCGCTCACGCCACTCACAACTGTAATCACTCCGAGCGGAACCGAAACATCAATATTTTTGAGATTATTTTCTTTTGCGCCGCGAATGATAAGAGTACGATCTTTTTCAATCGTTCGGCGCTTCTTCGGTACATCTATTTTTTCCGTTCCCGCGAGATATCGTCCTGTAATACTATTTTTGTCTTTAGCAACTTCTGCTGGCGTACCCGCCGATACAACTTCACCACCCGCAACACCAGCACCGGGCCCAATATCAAGAAGATAGTCAGCTTCACGAATCGTATCCTCATCGTGCTCAACAACAAGCACCGTATTACCAAGATCACGAAGTCGCTTTAGTGTTCCGATCAGACGATCATTGTCACGCTGATGAATTCATGCCATGCACAGTTACTGCGAGCACTACTGGCTTGAGACGAGCACCCTTACATGTATAACATTTTCGGTCCCTCATAAAGCGCTCAATGTCGCGGCGCATAAACTCACTATCAGTTTCTTTATGTCGGCGTTCGAGATTCGGAATTACTCCCTCATACGTTGACTCGTAGCTTCGTCCACTTCCGAGATTAACTGTATATTTTTGATTTCCTGTTCCATAGAGTACTTTTTCTAAGTTATCTGGAGAGAGTTGACTCACTGGAACTTGCAAGCTGAAGCGGTGAGCTTTTGCAACCTCTGCAAGTCGTTTCATGTACCATGCATCGCTATTAACGCGATTGTACGGCCTCACTGCACCCTCAGCGATCGTAAGGCTTGGATTGAATACAAGATCAGGATCAACTTCAAGTCGACTACCAAGACCCGTACACACGGGACAAGCACCTTGTGGTGCATTAAAGCTAAATAGACGGGGCTCAAGTTCTGGAATTTCTTCGTTGGGATGGTTGACGCATGCGTATCGCTGCGAAAAGATATCAGTCTTCTCGTCGTCAACATTGAGTACTTCGACAATTCCGCCGCCAAGATCAAGTGCCTGCTCAACCGACTGAGTCACACGACTCGCCATGTCAGCGCTCATTGCAATACGATCAACAACAATCTCAATAGTATGCTTAATGTTTTTCTTTAAATCGGGGAATTCATCAAGCGCATAGACTACTCCGTCAACACGAGCACGCGCAAATCCTAATCGTCGATATTGCTCAGGAATGTGAGCGAACTCACCTTTTTTGTCTTTGACTATAGGAGCGAGAATCATCAGACGCTTGCCATCTTCGTATTTCAAAATAGCATCAATGATGTCTTGCGGTGTCCGTCGCTGCACTTCAAGTCCATCGATTGGACAATGCGGCACGCCAATTCGCGCATATAGCAAGCGAAGATAATCGTAGATTTCGGTTACCGTTGCAACGGTCGAACGTGGATTTCGACTTGTTGATTTTTGATCGATAGAGATAGCAGGACTGAGGCCTTCAATTTGATCAACATCAGGTTTGTCCATCGTGCCGAGGAACTGACGAGCATAACTGCTCAAACTCTCGACGTAGCGGCGCTGACCTTCGGCGTAAATTGTATCAAACGCAAGACTCGATTTACCCGATCCAGAGAGTCCCGTAATGACAACTAACTTATCACGTGGAATTTCCACGCTAATATTTTTTAAGTTGTGCTCCCTCGCACCTGTGACACGGATAACCTCTGGCATAACCAGACTATTATACCATTGTTACGTGACCTGGTGCCAGTCTTCGGGATAATCCTTGTCGATGACTGAAGTAACAGAAAGGGGAAAATTATGAAAAGCTCCGTTATCTCCAAAGTTGCTAAATCCGGCGTGGGCCGCCCCGCCGTCGTACACTCTGGCGCAGGACCGG
>JACQGD010000006.1 GCA_016199685.1 Candidatus Saccharimonadota bacterium | reverse complement strand
TCACAGTGTTCGATGGTGGACCAGCCTGATCAAGTTCATCATAGACGATAGCGCTCAGCTCGTTTGTCCCAGCGAACAGGCTTACTTGTAATGTAAAGCTGCCATTATTACACATCACCGAGCCAACCATCACCCCATTATTAAGTACCTGTACAAGGAGACCAGATGGACAGATGCCATTCACAGTAATCGGCGAGGTTGCTGTGCCAGTTCCATTTCCTGGAGTGGTAATCGTTGCACCTTGTGTAGGCGGCGCCTTCGTTTTCGTTGCTTCGAGTCCATATGAACCAGGCTTCGGCGCAGGCGTTGGAATCGGAGTGAGTGCATCGACAGTCTTAGGAAACGCAAAAAGCGCCAGCAGGCATACGCCGATTGAAATCGGCAATACCCACTGAGCGCTTAAACGAATCTTATGTACCATGATTATGCTTATTGTATCGTGCTTTGTAGCAGTTACAAAAGGTTTTTTATTTACTAGCGACGAGTTCTTTTTGATTTGCTATGGCTTACGTGGCCACGAACCTTGCGGACGACTATCCAGATGCCAATTCCTACAGCGGCGAGTAGTACAAGAACGATGATGACGAACCAGAGTGGAAGATACCAGAATCCAGCAGTACTTGCGAGCTCTTTAGTCGTATTACCGTTTTGTCCGTAGAAGAGATTGAGCGATGCACTGTAGTAGCCCGGCCACAAGCCTGGAGAAGTACAATTCTTTGCCTCAGACTTCGTACCATTAAAGTCTACTTCTTGAGCAGATAGTTTAATACATGCCGAGAACGTTCGAGATTGTCCGATCAGCGCAAGTGATGCACTAGGGTTAACCTCTTCAATCTTATATTCAGTACCGAACATACTCTTCAGTGTAATAGTTCCAACAGGAGCTTCCGTAACGTTACCGTTATTCTTTAGTGTGTATGCAAGTCGAACCGGTTCGCTCATAGTTAGAGAAGTGTAGCCAGCAGATTGACCCTCTGTTGAATCAACATATGCTCCAAATTTCTCTACCTTTAGGTCTTCTTTTACTGCTCCAGGAATATTGACGAATGCCAAGGTTACTCCCGACGCGTTGAGACCCACATTGCCACCTTCTTCAGGAGTTCCCGATGAGTAGACAATCGCGCTGTAGTAACTACCCGCACCGTGTTTTGCCGGAATTGACAAGCTCATATCAACTGTTTTGCTTCCCTTTGCAGGAATAGAGACTGTCTTAGGAAGATTTAGGAATGGCTTCAGCGACCATGTAGTTGGCTGCGCATTCTGATCTAGCATAAGCTTTGGCGTACCACCGTCATCCCTAAAGGTAAAGTCAACGACACGAAGCGTAAGATCGAGCTGCTTCTCGCCATCAAGATTACGGATTGTCAGTTTATCTTTGACAGTTTTACCTGGTTCTATGACATAGTTCTTCTTTGGCGTAATACTAAGTGATGCAGACTGCGCAGACGCTGAGTCAGCAGGCAACAAGTATGCGCCAGCAGCAACAACCGCAATAGCGGCGATAAAAATTTTTATAAGTATTAGCAGTATTGTACCATTAAAAGCGGCCGCTGGCTATGTACGTTATCGTTGTACTATACACACCGGCACGGAGGTTAGGATTCGAATTAACGATATAACTTACCGTAAATTTCTTCATAAGGCTCACATTTGGTGAATACGCTACGACGTCACCTGAAACATATTTGAATCTGTTTGGAAGACTGTAGTCAGGAGAAGCGATTGCATTTGCCCACTCACCCACAGGATCACTCCCAACCTTCACTGAATCATTGGCAACTAAATTCATGCCGAATTGATTAACTCCTTGCCTACTCTCGGTAGGTCTACTCAATGAATCAATAACATTCGTACCAGCCGACATAGGAGTACCGTTTGCCGTTATAGCAAACCCACCGGAGGCATTCGTCCCTACTGCCATTTGTGACTGAGCGCTAAGTGTTGACTGAGCGCTAAGTTGGCCCATATCGGTATAGTTATTGTCGTTCGTATTCGCGCAGTCGTCGGCAACCTCTTCAGCAAGGCAAAAGATTAGCATAGGTGGCACTTGGGTTTCAATGACAACCGAATCAGTCACTTGCCCTTTTACCGAACCAAAATCAACTTGTGAGCCAGTCGCATCAGTTGAGGCAAAGCTTTGGAGACGAATAGAGTACGACGTAGATGTATCGGTAGGGTTTTTTATATTATCAAATTTATATGACGACGGAGCAGCGTTTGTCGTAATCATACTTGCAGGTCGAGAAAGTTTAATCTCGTTTGTTGTCTTAGAGAGAATTGAATAGCCTGTCTCACCTGTTTGCTCACTAAGTGTTGCGTTAGAAGCATCAAGCCCTGGAGGTACAACACATGCCTCGTATGGAATCGGATTGATGCAGAACTTCATATACACCGAACCGACAGCGACTGGACTCATATAACGAAAGGCAACCGTATAGGAGCTCATAGCTCCGGGAGTCGCATTATTCATAAAGAGACTGCGTTCTTGAAATCGCATTGCCGCTGAGGCAGGCGCCACAAATATAAGAAGTGCTAAAAAGATAGCTGCATATTCCTCAGTGACAACAAACCGCCATGAAAAGATGCGTGAATGAAACCTGACAAACCTATGATGCATGATTGTATTGTACTAAATTATAAGCGTTATGCGTAGCGAATAAAATAACCGGCCTTCTCGGACCGGTTATTTTATAGATTTTATCTAACTTTTAGTAAAGATTGATATCAATACTGTGGAGCTGCAAGATAGTTAATCTTAGTTGTGTAGACACCAGCTGGTGTATCTGCACCGATGTTACCTACATAACGCATCTTTGCCGTTGCACAGCTAATGACTTGGTCATTTTGCTGAGCGATTGGCACAGGAGTTGTGAGACTTGACTTCTGGAAGGCAAATTGCGCAGTACCTGGCTGAACTGAAGATGGATCAGTGTCATCATAGAGAGATCCTGTAGCCGCGTTGTAGTTAGTGCTTATTGGCTGAGCAGGAAGTGTACCAATAGCGTATTTACCGCTTGTCTGAGTAGAGAGAGTCCTGAAAGGGAAGCTTTCTGGAGTCTTGTGACGACTGTTCGGTGCCGAGACAAGTGTGGTGAACGCACCATCAAATGTATCAAGACCAGCATCTACAAAGCCAAGGCCGAACTGTTCAGTACCTGGAGTACTTGCAGCTTTCGTTTCGCCGACTTCAGCAATTTCATCACCAACGGTATTTGCAAGTGTATTACCTGAGTAGTACACAGTTGCTCCGCCTGATGAGTTAGATGAAAGACGCCAGTACGAATTAACGTCCCATGCTCTAGTGGTTTCGAGTGAGTATTCTGCATTTGGATTACCCAAGTTCAAACGGTTATCGTTTGGTGCAAGGATAGGATCACATGTACCATGAACATTTCCACCCGTCAGTGCCGTTGTGTCACGGTTTTCTGTACCGACTGAGAATGACATTGTTTCCAAAACCTTAGTAGTAATGTGGATTGAGTCAGTCATAACGTTTGCAACAGTTACACCACCATCGACGATGTTTGTGTTAGCTGTTGAAGGAATGTTTGGAATGAGCTGATTCAATGCGTCAGTCTTGTATGTATTAATCTTTACAAAGAACGAACCACTACCTGGGTTGGTAATATATGCACTTGTCGAGGCCTTGAATACGATCTGCACCACTTCACCTGCAGCAGGGTTGATACCCGTGCCATTAGTAAGTCGAATCATATTTTTCTTGCCTGTCGTTACACCTGTTGGAGCAGTGTGTGTGATGTGATCTTCAGCATTGATAGTCTCAATTGACCATCCGTTCTGAGCAACACCACCTACAAGCACCTGGAATTGACCGCCAACTGCAGCTGCAGTTGTTGTTGTGTTGGCGAATGTACCAACAACATCAAGGTCACTCTTTCCTAAAGGATGTGACGTCGCGTTATCTAAACGAGTTGAGTCTGACAAGTCGCTGTCACCATTTGGTGATGCATCACCTGTGTTATCACCCGGCGCAAAACAGTTTCCTGCGGCAGTCGTACAATACTGCAATGTAAATGCCTTAATTGCAGGCGATACACTGCTGTTAGTGCTTACCTTGAAGGTAAATGTTTGGCCAGTCTTTTTACCATTAGGACCTGAGCCCGCTGGTGAATAAGCTGTCTCTGCATTGCCTGAACCGTCTGTGTCTGTGTAACCCGGTGCAGAGCTAGACAGTGCTAGAGAACGTTCAGTTAATGGATTCAACGCATCAGCGAAAGCAGACGATGCTGGAACTACTGCTGCGACCAAAAGGGCGCCTGCGGCTCCAAGCATCGTGCCACGCTGCACGATGGATTTGAGTGTATACATACTCATGTTTCTCCTTATTGTTTGTTTTATTTGATCCCTTTGAAAGGGGGTTCATGGCGCATTTTAGCATAAGTATCATATGAAGCGCAATGACTTCTCCACAACATTTTTAATAAATCGTTAACATTGTGGATAACTATTTTAATAAATCGGAACGACGACTGCCGAGAAGTCGCCATTGTAATGACCAGCTGGTGTTGAGTTCGAAATGTTCACAACCATACTAATAGTGTAGTCAGTTCTCCCTGATTCTTTTTCACTTCGAGCAACTACCTCTCCACTCGTGTATTTGAATAGATTTGGTGTGCTATATGCAGTATTCACTTCACCGAAGCTAAATTCGTTTGACGGAACCTGGAGTGGATTTGCGCCGACGCTTGGTGTTGTGTTTGCTGTTGCATTAATACCAAATTGCTCGGTTCCAGGGTTTGAGGCCGTCGGTGTCGAATTGGTTTTTAACTTGTGTCCCTTATAGCTTGGTGGTTCACCAGTAATCTGCAGCGTGTACCCTTCGCTGAGGTAATTACGAATACGCACCGTCATGGTTTTTGTCGCTGTCTCTTCGGTTGTGAGATCGCCGAGATTTGAGACACCAGGATCAACAATCACTTCGAGAAGTGGTTCGTCTGGCGTTACTGGACCAAACGCAGCGGTCGTCTTTGGACTCTTGCTATTACCACTTGCGATGTCACCGATTGAAGTCCGCGCACAATATTGGCCAGAACAGCTTTCTTTGTTTGACCCGACACCGAACTGTGACTCTGTCATTTGATAGCTATTAGAAGTCGACGTTTGAGCAAAGACAGTCCCCGTACTGCCAACAAGAATCACACCTACAAGCAGCAGGGCTGACCAATATCTCCACAAACTCAAATTTCGCATAAGCTTTATGTAGGTATTATCCCCTATGAACTTTAAAAACACAACTAGCGCACGCAGTGCAAGTATGGTACTATACGCGTAAGCATAACCTAAAAATCAAAAAACTATGGAGCCAGACAAAAAAAACACCCCGGCCACAGAAGGTCAATCATCAAAAGACGACGGTCAAGCACCGGCGGATGCCCTTAGTCGCACTCCCGAGGAGCTCGAAGAAGAGCAAGCTGCGCAAGCACTAAAAAATGCTGATAGTGGCGCCTCTGATGATCCGAACGAGAAAAAAGTCTCACCAATCAAGCGATTCTTCCGCAAAGTAAATATTTATTTCCTCTTCTTTATGCTCATCATTGTGATTGCTGGTGTTATCGCGGCAGTTAATTATCTCAATAGTCAAAAAGTTGAACCAGAGCCAACTATATCTTCTCAGAAACTTACCGAAGACACCCTTAAACAGCTTGCGAATACCGATGCTACTGTCGGCAACACATCTCAGACACTGACCATCCAGGGTAACGCAATCATCGCAGGGCAAACCCTCACTCGCGGCAACCTCAATGTGGCTGGAAATATTCAAAGCGGCGGGAGCATCCAAGGGCCAACTTTGACTATTTCGGGTACATCAAACCTTGGAACTGCGCAGATCAATAGCCTTCAAGTCGCGCAAAATACTGCGATTCAAGGAAATACCACCATGCGAGACCTCAGTGTTTCTGGGACATCCACCCTTAGCGGTCCTGTTACTGCGGCACAGCTGACAGTCTCTCGACTGATTCTTAGCGGCAATGCGGTTCTACAAGTACCAAATCACGTTAGCTTCACTGGTCCTGCACCTGGCCGCGGTGCAATTGGACCAGCGCTTGGCAGTGGCGGCACTTCGTCCGTCAGTGGCTCAGATACTTCTGGCACCGTCAATATCAGTACTGGTGGCAACCCTGCTGTAGGATGTTTCGTACGAGTTAATTTTGCGCAGGCATTTGCAGCGCAGCCTCGCGTGATCATAAGTCCAGTTGGCGCAGCAGCAGGACAAACTGAATATTATGTCGATCGCAATACTGCTGGATTTAGCATTTGTACAAGTGCACCAGCTCCTGCAAACCAAACATTTGCATTTGATTTCTTCGTCGCTGGCTAAACGTCAACAAACACAGTGATACTATCAGCTTTTACATGCATCAGCGCACGGTGAATCTTGATGATCTTTTCACCATCAGGTGTTTGAATTTTTAGATTGCATGGTACAAGCATACAAAGAAAGTTATGGTGATGCGGCAAGATATCAAATGGTCCAGTCGCATTAACAGCACTCAGACTATAGCCTTCGCCTTCATAATAGATCTTGAACGGCGCATAGACCTTAATCGCCACGGTCGGCTTGCCGCTATGTTTTGGCGCTGCTTGTTCGGGCTCAGTAGCTACTTCTACTTGCGGCTTTTCATCAGCCATTAGTTACTCGCCTTTTCTGCTTCTGGCTGAGAAACATCCGCCGTAGCTTCAGCAGGTTCGAGAGATGGGTTTGGCTCATCTGCTTTTTCAGGAGACTCTTCCACCTCTTCAACAGCTTTACCGATAATCTCTTCGACACCGCTTAGTGTCATCTCGCGGGTCATATGCTCCCCTGGGACGCCAGTCACTTTTTCCATCACATTGAAGCGTTGCTTGAAGAATTCGATTAATTGCTTAGCTTTGTTGTAGTCGTCGCGGTCTTCAGAAGAAAGCTCAGACTCACCGATGATGGCAATGATACCTTTGAGTGATTCATACTTTTGCAGAATTGCCGTTGCCCGAGTTGCGAGGTCATAATGTCGCTCGCCGACGACTTCTGGAGTCAGAAGGCTTGATTTTGATGCCAGAATGTCAACCGCTGGACGAATACCTTGTGCAGCAACGGCACGACTGAGCACAATTGTACTGTCGAGCTCATGTTGGATCATCTGGACAGCTGGGTCCGAAAGATCGTCCGCCGGTACATAGATCGTCTGCAAAGCCGTGATTGAACCATTTGCATTTGTCGAAAGTCGATCCTGGAAGGTCTTAATATCAGAGAAAACCGTTGGTTGGTAGCCACCCTCAGCAGGCGTCTGGTCAATGATTGTCGAAACCTCGTTCTTTGCCTGAATATAGCGATACATGTTGTCAGCAAACAGAAGCACATCTTTTTTCATATCATCACGGAAATACTCGGCGAGCGTAATAGCGGCAAGTCCAATCAAACTACGTTGTACCGGGTTTTCATTCATCTGACCAAAGAACATGGCTGTCGTCTTGAGGAGATCGTTATCACCAAGCGTCTTATAGAGCTCGTGTCCTTCGCGGATTCGCTCACCAATACCGGCAAACATACTGATCGCGCCAGACCCTTCGGCGACGTTATTGATAATTTCCATCGTAAGGACCGTCTTACCGACACCCGCTCCACCGACAACACCGATTTTGCGACCTTTAACAAACGGCGTGAAGAAATCGAGCACCTTGAGACCCGTTTCGAGTACATCATCTGAGCGATTCTCGAGGCTCGTTTCTTGGAAGGCAGGAGAGAAAATTGGACGTTTAATCATTTTGTCGAGCACAGCCTGATCAAGTTGTGGCTTACCGTCGATCGGCCGACCCATCGTGTCCCAGACACGGCCAATCATCTCAACTCCAACCGGGATCTCAAGACTATGTCCACTGCGAGTCACCGTATCGCCCTTTTGAATGCTGTAATCTCCACCGATATTAAGACATACGACCATGTCGCCATTTGTCATACTACTCACGAGCAGCGGTGATTTCTTCTCATTATCAACGTATAACATCTCATTGAGATCTGGCATATCTTCGTCGAATTGGACTTTAATAACAAGCCCTTTTAGTGTGCGGACGACGCCTTTTTTATAGACTGTTTCTTCACTCATTATTCTGCTCCTCCGGCACGTAGTTTTTTGAGACCGGCCATTGATTCTTTCAACCTTGTATCCACCTGACTACGCTTTGCACGGTTGTATTCGGTATGGAGTTCGGTTGCATTGGTGATGGAACGCTCTTTTGCTGCAGACATAGCTTTGAACCGACTTGCTACTTGTGCGAGACGACTATCGTAAATAAACTGCGAAATCGTAAGACGTAAGATAGAATTTTCGAGATAGGCAGCGACGGCATATGAGTTTGGCTCAAAGATATATGTCTTTTCCGTGACCATATCATCACCAAGCGTCGAGAGGTCTGCGACACGGCCTTTGCTTGAAACAACGTCGCTCAGATCAACATCCTTGATCTCTTGTTGAGATAGTGAAATGTAGTTTTGATAATAGATACGACTTTTAGTGTATTGTCGAATGATGTCCATAAGTGGATCGACATTGACGTAGTCATGTTCAGGAAGATCGAAATAATACGTGTGGTCGATATGCGACTGCTTCAGTTTAAGCGCTCCGTGATGACCAATTACCAGCACGTCATTTTTCGCTTCATCGTAGTGCTCGACCACTTTGCGGATAAGGCGATTATCGATATCACCACTCAGCCCGCCTTTTGCAGTGATAAGAATAAGAAGTTCTTTGTTGATTGGCGTTTCATCAATCGTACGACCAAAGTTAAAGAAGACATCGACACGAATTTGCTTATAGATATTCCAGACTTCATCGAAAAACTGATTCGATATAAGGACTTTATTTTTTGTCTTGGCAATCTGCATACTACTGAGCGTCTCAAGTGCCGACGTCAGGCTCACTACAGAACGAACCGAAGCTTCCTCTGCTTTGATTTCAAGCGGACGACGCACTACTTTTTCTCCTCCTTGGCTGATGTGACTGGCTCTGATTTTTTGGCATCAGCTTTAGCCGCATCGGATGCCGCAGTGGCTTCAGCAGCGGCTGCATTTTCCGCTTCTTCAGTTTGATGTCGTTTCTCAAGCTCAATCTTCGCAGCCTTGTCGATCGCCGCCTTTTTCACCTCATCAATCGTTGTGACTTCAGCCTTAAGCGCCGCTTCGAGCTCATCAAAGTTACCCGCCATATCTTTGTCTTCTTGGAGCTTGACCGCATATTCACGAACTTTTTCCTTGAGCAATTTGACGTTGATGATCTCTTCGGGACTACTTCCGAGAACAATGCTCATAATGAACTGTTGCTCAGCGAAACTATAAATTTCACCAATCCCTTGGTTCATCAGCTTAAAGAGCACTTTACCTTTGTCGTAGTTCGCCTGCGACTCAGGACTCAGTTCGGTACCAAAGTGAGCATATTCTTCGGCAGTTCGATACCCAGCGAGTGTTAGGTTGAGCTTGTCAGCAAAGCTTTTTTGGCGTTTGTTTTGACCGACACCACCAACACGCGTCACCGACAGGGCAGTACTCACTGCTGGACGCATCGTATCTTTAAAGATCTTTTCATCAAGAATCCACTGTCCGTCAGTACTTGACATGATGTTTGTCGGAAGATAGGCCGTAATGTCACCGCCCGGTGCGTAGACAATCGGAATAAGTGTTTGGCTCGCATGATTTGAGTCGGTTTTTCCACCACGCTCAAGCAAACTTGAGTGCGTATAGAACATGTCTCCAGGATATGAATCACGGCCCGGCGAGACACCGGCGATAAGTGAAATTTCACGGTACGCCTGCGCGTGGGCGGTAAGGTCATCATAAATCACGAGCGTGTCCATATTGAGTTGATGCCAGAAGTACTCACCATGCGCAGCGCCAACATACGGAACAAGATACGTGAGAATGAGTGATTCGAATGAATTACTGACGACAACAACTGCTTTTCGCAGGGCATCGTTTTTCTCGAGACTACTGACGAGCTCAGCGACGTCGTGCTGACGCTTGGCGATCAATACATAGATAACAGTAATGTCGGTATTTTTCTGATTGATAGCCACTTGGGCGGCAAGCGCCGTTTTACCTACTTTGCTGTCACCAAGCATCGCCATACGCTGTCCACGAGCAAGCGAGTACTCAAGATCGAGAATTGTAACACCCGTCTCGACCGGCGTATCGAGAAGTTCACGTTCGTAAAGCATTGGCGCCGAGTGGAACACATCCCACTCTTGATCGGCAACAATCTCACCTTTTCCGTCGATTGGTTCACCAAACACGTTAACAACGCGCCCAATAAAGTTTTTACCGACAGGGATCATAATATCTCGCGCTTCAATCACACAAACTGCACCGATGTGGAGCGGCGATGGGTCGAGTTTCATAACCACCACATGATCTTCGAGTACCTGATGAACGTACCCACGCGTATCGTCGTCGAATCGTACCGTTGCGTGCACATTCGTTGGCTGTAGGCCACGTACGCTCACCATAAATGAATCAATACCAATAATCTCACCGACTGGATTGCCGGCACCGACAAGCTTCTCGTAGTTTTTAGCTCCTGACACGTAGCGCTCCGATCTCTTTGACAAGTAACCCTCGGCTGCTTTGTATCATTCCACGTAGGCTCAGGTCATGAACGTGATTCGGCGTACGTAGATATACCCCAGCTACAAGCCCGGGCTGCAGCCCTACTCTCACCACCGCCTGCGGATGAATAGATGTTCGCAACCACTGCACGAGCTGCTGAAGACTTTGTTTATCCGCCTCAACTGCGAACGTCATGTGAATAATTGGTGCTTTTTCTTTGAGGAGTCGCACCTCTTTAATAAGCGCTATTCTACTTTGACCATCAGCTTCAATCTTGAGGCTATTGAGTCGCAAAAACTCAGTGAGCTGCTCGGATACAACCGGCCTGGTTTGATCTTGCATACCAGCTTTTGCACGAATTGCCATGGCGTTAAGGACGCCATCGAGTGCTTCGAGTTCTGTGGCAAGATGTGAAATATCTATCTTACTTACCACGCTCGGAGGTAGCGCAAATGTCGTATGACTTTTCAGCTGCGGCTCGTTCATAATTTCATATCTTCCGCAATTGCCGCTTTATTGACTTCCATCTGTTTAATAATCGATGGAAGTTGCGCTTTGAGGTCATACTGATCACCCAGTGCACCGAGTAAATAATGCTCGACAATTTGCCCCATGTTTTCTTGAAACGAATCCACGAGTGCTGCTTTTTGCGCAGCGACATTTCGCTGCATTGCCTGAGCAAGCTGTATATTTTGCTCTTGAAGACCCTGGACACTCTGTGCGAGCGCTTGGAGTGCCTGAGCCTGCGCATCTTTCATTGCTGCGATACCAGCTTTGTTTTCTTCGAATGCAGCATTCAAAAGTACTTGCTGATCCGCAACATTCTTCTGGAGCGTCTCAGTAACTTGTTTATGTTGTTGCTGCAAGGCTTGCGCACTTCCCGTTAAGGATTTTAGCGCCTCCTCTTGAGCATGGGTGATGATTTCGCTGTTTTCAGCAATCTGATCATCGAGACGGCGCGAGATATGCGCCTTGAGTTCGGTATCTGCTTTTGCAACAGCAGCATCAAGATCGGTTTTAAATGACTGCATGTTTTCTTCAACGGCTTTTTCAAAATGCGAACGACCTCGCTCACGAAGGTCAGCGAAGTATCCATCGAAAAACTGCTGCACGCCATCTGACGATTCGTCAATTGGCGCTTTTTTGCGCGGCTCTTCCTTGCGTTGAAAAATTCCCATGTTAGTTTAAAACCCACCCATTTCTTTGCATCATAGCTTCAGTAGTAAATATACCGCAAAAAGGCCAATAATTAAAATCAAAATACTCGTCAGGATGATTTCGAGCAGTGCTCGGAATATAGATTTTTTCGACATTGGATTACGACCGATTGAAATCATACTACTCCTGACTCCAGAATATAAAATCGCGACTGCTGCAATAATACTCACCGCTGTAATTCCCATGCTGAGATAAATACGAATTGGGCTTACCTGCTTTTCAGCAATAGCCTGCCCTATACGCTCGAGCACCTCTGGAACCTTTACCTTAGTGCTTTTCTCGTTAGGATTACTCTTAATATCAATTGTCACTGGAATCGATCCAATCTTGACCGTTTTGTTCGTTTTGCCAGTCGTATCTTTAAGTGTCGCGGTCCCAAGCGTCACGCCTTTACCATCGTACGAGGCAACTGCACGACCAAATACCGTTTTTTCTTCAGTACCAGCTTTCATGCCAATACCATCCACAGCGGAAAGCGTTATGTAATCACCTTTGTTAATCGTACCCGCCTGAGTACTCACTAACACGTTGTACGTACCCGAAGCTGCCACATATACCTCATTCTCGAGTCCATCACTCGAAAGCGTCACAGGAAGTTGGCTGCGATCAATCGTCACGCCAAACATATTTTGAAGCTGCGCCTGGGAAGAGGCTTTTACTTTATTTGAGTCCTTTCCCGTCAGCTGCACAATCGTGCCGTTGTCGAGCGCTGATTCTGCACTATAGCTCATTGCGCCATTGCCATAATCAACCGCAGATACAGGTAAATAGACGGCAGTAGCCGTACCTATAATTGCGGTGAGAGTAAGGATAATTCGCGGTAGTTTCACTGTTTGTTTATAGCTTCCTGCGCTCGCTCGCGCTTGCCATGATTATACCATAACAGGTATGGGTATCTGATACTTTTCAGTAAAGTACGCTACGTAAACACATATCCATATAAATTCAACCGATGCTGCCATCTGTAAAGAATAGATAGAATTTTACGAAAAAAATACATTATATAGTAGTTGTTTATAGCAAAGAATAGTTGTTTAAATATACTAGAAAATGCGCTATTTTGGGCACGTTTTTGACTCATTTTTTCGGACTTCATTTTGGCCCGAAAAACAGAGGAAGATTGGACGTTTTTTATAACCAAATTTGAAGTGTCTGAAATTCGTTGTTACCCCAAGGCACTTATGGTAAAATGATGACAGCTTTTGGTGGCACCACACATCTCAGGCAAATAAACATTTCTACATCAAAAAACAGATATAGAAACTCAAAAAAATGAATATGTGGTGCCACCTCCCCACCGGTTATATACATCGTTTCATGCTACAGTTCGTAGCATTGGTATTGATATTCGTTGCGTTGATTACAACGCTTATACTCGCGCCTGTCTCAAATGCGGTCACGAGTACGAATAAAACGGTTAGTTTTCAAGGTCGCTTACTGACATCAGGAGGGGCTATTGTTGCTGATGGTTACTACAACATCCAATTCAAAATCTACCAGGACGGCTCGGGTACAGCTGCGGGAAATCCTGGCGGATCGTTGAAATGGACAGAAAGCTACGTCAATGCTGGAGGCACCAATGGTGTTGAAGTACGTAATGGCTACTTCTCCGTCGCACTGGGAAGTATCAATCAGTTCGGTTCTAGTGTCGATTGGAATCAAGATACCCTCTGGCTATCGATGAATGTTGCAGGAAGTGCCGCAGCATGTTCGACATTTGGCTCGGCGCCGTGTACCGCCGACGGAGAAATGCTTCCTATGAAGCAGATCACTGCAACTCCCTATGCGATCAACGCCGGGGCAGTCGGAGGTAAAACCGCCGATAACTTCATTCAACTTGCACAAGGAGTACAGACCGATGCCAGCCTAAACACAAGTAGCATTTTCGTCAACAAGACAGGGACAGGTAACATTATCCAGCTACAGAACGCAGCGCAAGATGTCTCTAGGGTTTCAGACACAGGACACATCACCCTAGGAAACACAACCAATAAAGAGATCTCGATCGATGCATCGCCAGACGACTTAGCCGGGCGATCGTTGTCGGTAAAGGCCGGCGCAGGTGGAAATGGCAGTGGAGCTACTGGAGGAAGTCTTATACTTCAAGGTGGCGACAGTGGTGGATCTAGCGGAGACGGTGGTGCAATTGCGATTGAAGGCGGGAATCGAACAGGCAGCGGGACGGATGGGAGTATTTACATCGGATCTTCAAATGCTTCAAATATTCAGATCGGCAACAACTCACTTGCAAGCGGCAGCCAAACGATACGTATCGGAGACAATAACACCGCAGGTGGCACTACCAATGTCATTATCGGCTCTGGAGGTACTGCACAGAGTGGATCGACCACCGTTCAGGGTAAGGACTCTGTCGACATAAAGACAAATGGTACAACTCGGGCAACGTTCTCTGGTGACTCTAACTCGGTTTCGTTTGGTAACGGAGTAAGTAGCGATACGCCGTCTGATTTCAAAATTCAAGGAACAGCGAGCAGTGCTAGTGGCGTAGGCGGTGGTGCACTGACAATCCAAGGAGGTGGCACGACAGTTGGCAATGCAAACGGAGGCAACCTAACCCTTGCAGGAGGTGCTGGATCGGGAACTGGTACAAACGGACTTGTTGTCATCGGAAGCCCAACATTCACTTCGGCCGGCACACAATCTTCAGGAACAAACGTCAATGTTACTCAGTCAAACATTGATTCATTTGGCGTCGTAACGCTCAATGCCACAGCCGCAGATATTAATTTCACTCTTGGTGCCCCTTCTCTTGGTGCAAATGCAACTGGCCGTATTGTGTACGTCACTGCCGCTAATGGGTCCCAGAACTTTATTCTTCGTGCAAATACGGGAGCCGGTGAGGGTGTTGAGCAAGTTATCTCAATGCGACAAAACTCGACAACCACAATGCTATGGAATGGCACCTTGTGGACGGCTGCAGGTTCGGCAAACCCTACAACCTTGCAAGATGCGTATGACGCTAGCCAACAAAAATCAGGGAGCGCTGAAATATTGGCCTACAATTATGGCTTGACGGTCAAAAACGGCAATGCGACGACAACTAACAGTACCTTGCTCGATGTTCAAAGTTCATCGACAGCAAAAATTTTCTCGGTAAATAGTGGAACAGCTGAGTACGCTTCAAATGGCGGCGCGGAAATTCCAGGGGCAAGTAGCTCCACCTTCAATGCCGATCATTGGGGTGTCGCGGGCGTTTCGACAGTAGAACGCCATACGACGAAAGGGCCGTATATAGAATCGGGAAATGCATCCGTTAAGGTCTCCTCGGCTCAATCGTACTCTGGCGGCTACAACAAACTAACCACAGCACTCGCTCCTTCAACTACCTATACCGTGTCACTTTCCGTAAAACTTCAGAGCGGAACGTTTACCAACTTCGGTGTCATCTACGCCTACGACGGAACTAATATTGCTGCGATCTGCCAAGACAACATAACCGTATCGACAACTGCATGGACAAAAGTAAACTGTACCTTCGAAACACCAGCAAGCGGTATTACGAGCAACAATACCGTTGCATTTGGCCAGTTAGGTTCAGGGGCCTATACGTACTATGTCGACAATATGAGCATCACCGAGGGCGGAACTATAAACGGCGGTGGCACCGCTGGACCAAGCGTTCAAATTGGAAATGGTGGCACAGATGGTGGTGCAACGACACTCTTTACGCTTGATAAGTCAGGAGCTGCACCAATTGCTGCCAACAACGATGCGCTACTCGGTAGCATGTACTACGATACCGATCTTGGTAAAGTTCAATGTTTTGAAGCCGACGGATGGGGCGCTTGTGGTGCAAGTCCAGATACATTCGTAACGCTCAGTGCCGAATACAGCAACGCGGTCATGCATGGCAGTGGCACTGGTACTATGACATCCGACCTCTGTTCAGACGCGCTCAACATCAACGACGGCAGCTCATCGCAGCCGACAATTTGTGGCACCAATGAAACAAATAATTTCTACAAATGGACCTCACCCTCAGCATCGGCGCAAACGAGATCAATCTTTGTCACCTATCAGTTACCGAGCAATTTCAAAGGCTTTGCCAACGGAACGACAAATGTTATGGCAAAGACAGACAGTACAAACTCGACAGTCGATTATGAGATCTATCGCAATAACGGAGCGACTGGACTTACTGCCTGCGGATCGACAGTATCTGTATCAACTGGAGTGAAGACGACATGGCAGAAGGCGGCAGCCACCGGTACCGCCGACCCCTCAACCTGTAACTTTACAGCGGGAGATAGCTTAGTGATGCGAATCAATCTCACCTCTTCAAGCAACGCCAATGCATATGTCGGCAACCTCAACTTTACCTTTAACAACCAGTAGCCTCTATTGGCGCTCCATCCCTATTATGCTAAAATTACAGTAGTCAAACACCGGGCAAATAGCAGCCCCACCCAAATGTTCGGAGATAATCACCGCACCTATCAATGTATCAGGGCACTCGAATGAGCAGGACCTATCGCAATGGAATTCAAAAGACCCCAGAGTCACAAGGGTCGACAATCACAATCAGCCTCAGTTTCGCATAGTAATCCTAGGCCTCGTCCCCCTGTTGCCCAGCAATTAAGCCAAAGTCAGCCAATCATGTCTGGCCGATCTCTCAAGAATAAGCAGTCCGCTAGAAACACAGCCTCGTCACCTGTAAAGAAATTTTTACTTTCGAAAAAAGCTATCGTACTCATTATCGTTATTGCACTTGTCATCATTGGCCTTCTCGCTAGCTCAAGTAAGACATCTCGGCAAACGACTCCAGTCGATACACCGGCCAGTAAAAATACCAGCGATGCGACACCTAGTAGTAGTCCGTCCGAGGCAGTTCCCACATACAAAACAGTAACACCAAATAATAAATCGATTGATGAACTTGGCGGCTGGCAACGAGTAAGCCCCTCAAATAGTAATCCGGTATTCGCGTACAGTGACAAAATAGGTGCTGTCGAAATAAATGTCAGTCAACAGCCCCTTCCAGAATCGTTCGAAAACAATACAGAAAGTCATGTTGCTGACCTAGCAAAAAAGTTTAACGCCACAACTAAACTCGATGCCGGCGCCACAAAAGCTTGGATTGGTACCTCAGCAAAAGGTCCCCAATCGGTAATATTTAATGCAAATGAACACACTCATACTCATAAAGTCGCAAAAAACAATCGACAACAAGGCCTGGATACAGTACATCACATCACTCAAATAAAATAACCAGCCAAACGTAGCTGGTTATTTTATTGTTACTGTATCTATTTATTTGTTGACTTGTATTGGTCGATTGACTTAGCTACCTTGCCATCAGTCTTGAGGTTTTCATAGAACAACATTTGCTCCTTACTAATAACCATTTTATCTTCTGGGCCATGGATCTCGTCGCCAAGTTTGATAAGCTGAACTCCGTTTTGATCGGTTGCAGTCTGCTGAGGATTCTGAGCATCTGCTTTGTCCGTAGCTTGCGTCTGGAGGTAATAAATGTCAGTTAAGCTCATATACTCACTGTTTACTGAGCTTAACTTACCGAAGTAAACCTGACCATTCGTGAAGAAAACTGCCTGATATTTGCTTGAGTCAATCTGTGGAGCTACTGCTGTATTCTGAGACTTAGAGTAAATAAGCCATCCGACAGCTGCAATGATGATAATAGCAACTACCGCACTAATTGGTACAATGAATTTCTTCAAAGAGTTTTCCTTTTTTGGAGCATGATGGACAGGTGTCGGACGATGGACGACTTTCGGTTCATCGTCAACAATCTCCAACTCATCTGGTTGACGCTGCGTTGCCGCCGGCCGATTTACAGCTCGCCTATCAACAGGTCGCTGTGGACGATAGGGTCCCCCATCCATGATTACTTCTCCAATTTACCTAGTATGCTTGCTCTATCATACCATAAGAAACATGAGGCGTTCAATGTAAAGGTAGTCGTAGCTATGATGGTAAAACTTCCATCAATCTCCCACTTCTCGACAGATCAGGATCGGTACATGCCGCAAGATTAAAACAACATGGACGTCGCTTCCCTGACTGCATCTTAGAAATAGAGACTTCAACTCGCCGCTTCCGGGTATCAGCATTGCGTGTCTCGTTCACCCATCGAACCCATTCCCATCTAGCCATAGGAGTAATAGCACGCCACAGCTCTTTGATATTTTGCGGAGCAGCATCGAGCGCAGCTGCTAAATCATCTGGGACGGTTGGCTCAGGCCACACGCTGCTCTGTGTCAAAGAGACCTCTACGCTACTCCCCGCCGATACGCCGAGCGACTCCTGTAATTTTTCATCGACCTTAAACCAATGGCTCCACCGTCCATCTGGTTCGAGAACGGTCAAAAATTCATGACCGTTAAGCAAGCCAGTGACGCTAAGTTGTCCTCGAGAAGACAGCTTCACACTCTCTTCTTCTGGTACTTGAATAATCAGCCATTTATCAATTGCTTGAATCGGTGCTTCAAACTGAACTGACCGCGTCCCATCTAAAGTATTATTTTTCGTCATAAACCTATAGTACCACCAGAAAGTCACCAATATACAATATATTTCTACTATACTTACTTCATGATTACACCGCATCAAAAAATATACGTCCAACTTCAGCCGAGTGCCTCAGCCATACAAATGCTAATTAATACGCAAGCGGCACTGACACATCAAAAAACTATGCGTACAGTGTCATCTAGCAAACTCCATCTAACTGTCCTTCATATTGGACTCGTTCAGAATCTCATTGATTCAATATCTCAACACACTGGTAGTACACCTGACTTTATCATAGGACAAATAGATATATTTATAACCGAGCTATCTGCCATAATGCAGCCGTACGAATCCAAGCAATTTAAACTCAGCACCCTAGAAAGCGCCAACTTCGGCACAAAAAACACGATATTAGTCATAAAGTTCAAGCCAACAACCGAGCTCGAAGAGCTCTATGCATCATGCCTTCAAACGACGACAAAACTCCTCGAAAGATGCGGCATCACTAGTCCAATATCGTTTATGGAGCATGACCGCAATCTAAAGTATGCGCTGTCAATAAAACCTCATGTTACTATTGCTAAATCTTATACAGGCGCTCGTATTAAACCGCCAGATACTGAAATGGAATTTAGCTTAATGCCGCTTTTATATTAGCTTTTTGAATAATATGCCCGACAAAATATCATATAATAGAAGGGTCATTACATAAAAGAAAGGAGGTAATAATTTGAAAAGTCCTAGATCTAACGAGCAGGTAGTTTCAGCTGATGCGCAGGGGGTATGCGCTAAGTAACCTTCTTTTAGTAGGAAGACTGCCTGTTTACGTAGGCAATCCGTCCCACTTACGCCTCAGAGCTTTGACTTTGAGGCGTATTTTATTTAACAATTTCTTATCTATTACGATGATATAGTCGTATATATGCATACAGATGTCCAATCATTTACCCACGCGCGACTCATCTACCCGCATCAGCTATTTACCGCTTGCTACAAAGATAACAAAACGACGCTTTTCATTCTTATAGAGGATGATTTATTTTTTAAACAGTTTCGATTTCATAAACAGAAACTGATACTCCATCGAGCATCTATGAGCGAGTTTAGGCAGTCGCTCGAGAAACAATCTCGAAAGTATCCTACTTTGATCTTGTCGATAACTGGCTCGAGCAGCGCCTTACCAGAGTATTGGATCTGCTAAATATCGAAGTGAACCGATTTAATTCACCGGGGTTTCTTACTACCCGAGGTCAAATTATTGAGTTTTTCGATACTCATCCCAACCGTATGCAACACTTTTATGAATGGCAGCGTAAACGGCTCGACATTCTTATAGATGGCAACAAGCCTACCGGAGGAAAATGGAGCTACGACGCGAGTAATCGTAAAAAGCTGCCTAAAAATAGTACACTACCAGAAACATATCAATCCAACATCTCACAGCCTATCAAAAATGCAACAAGGTGGGTTGAGCAAAACTTCCCCAGTAACCCTGGATCGAGTGCTCATTTCCGCTACCCGGTCACTCATGATCAAGCTAGGATTTGGCTTGATGATTTTATCAAAAACCGACTTCCTCAGTTTGGCCCCTATGAAGACGCTATCCACTCACACGAAACCGAAATGTTTCACTCAGTTCTCAGCCCCCTCATCAACTGTGGGCTACTGACACCTCAGGAAATTATCGAAGCAGTCAAAGATCTACCGCCCGAGACTATACCTATAGAAAGCCTGGAAGGATTTATCCGTCAAATTATAGGCTGGCGTGAATACATGCGTGCGACATATACGCACTACGGAAGTAAAATGCGCACTCAAAACCATCTTCACTTCACTAGATCTTTACCGAAAAGCTGGTGGAGCGGAGCGGTTGGGATTGAGCCGATTGATGTTGTTATCAAAAATGTTCTCGATACAGGCTACGCCCATCATATTGAACGACTTATGATCCTCGGGAACAGTATGGTCCTATTACGCATCAAACCGGACGATGTATACGAGTGGTTTATGAGCTTATTTGTAGACGCATACGACTGGGTAATGGTACCGAATGTTTATGCTATGAGCCAATTTGCTGCAGGTGAGCTCATCACGACCAAACCCTACGTCAGCGGGAGTAACTACATCATCAAAATGAGTGACTACAAAAAGAGTGAATGGTCTGAAATATGGGATGCACTGTATTGGCAATTTGTCAGCGATCATCGAGAATTACTCGAAGCAAATTACCGCTCTGCGATGGTTGTGAAGTTATATGACCGTCTCGAAACTGCCAAAAAAGACCATCACGCAAAGATAGCCAGCGAATAGCTCTAAACATCCTTTCCACACCCCTTACTTTGAGCTATGTTTGTTAGAATAGAGATACATCAACTTATTCACTAAGGAGAACTTTTATGGCCACTATCAATCCTTATATTAACTTCAATGGAAATGCCGAAGAAGCCTTCAATTTTTACAAATCCGTGTTTGGCGGGGAGTTCAGTAGTATTGTTCGCTTCAAAGACCTCGAAAGCGCCGAGTTCCCCGTTTCAGAAGAAGATGCAAATAAAATCATGCGGATCGTCTTGCCTATTAGTGGAAATACGTTGATAGCCAACGACGTCCCTGCGGCACTAGGCACTGTAAATGAAAACGAAAATAGGTCAAAGATATCGGTTAGTGCTCAAAATCGCGATGAAGCAGACAGTATAATGACCGGACTGAGCGCAGGCCTGACCTACAAAGTCAAAGGTCCCGAATATAGCATCGGTGAAAAGCACTATATACATGAACCCACAGCAACACTCGTTCCTGCCGGGAAATCGTCACTACTATCTAGGCGCTATAAAGCGCTCATTCCCGTTACCATCAGCTTAGTTGTCGTACTAGGGGGCGTCGGTACATTTGCTTTTGCCTCTCAGGGCGCAGGCACGACCAGTCAACCTACGGCGTCCGAGCAAAAACCTACCGCAAAATCAGCGTCAAAGACCACCTCATCGACGAATACTCCGACCACTACCGAACAATCTGCTTCAGAAACGACAGAGCCTAGCGTGCCTCAACAGCAGACAGCTGTGCCATCAACATCCTCTGCCAAGAAAACCAGTTCATCAACAGCAGCTACTACAAAGCCCGTCGTCACGCCAAGTCAAAGTGTCATTACTCCTACAGTAGACACACCTACTACTCCAGCTACGAAAGATGATACAACTACACCGGATCCAACTACCATCGAACAACCTGCGGCAGAAACTCCACCACTCGTCGATCCACCTATTCTAGACCCAGAAGTTGCATCTTAAAAACAAGCAGTTCATCATGGTTCGAAAAAATAACAATCATATAACTACCGCAAAACCACATTTCAAGATCGCGATTGCCACTCTTATCCTGCCCACTGTATTCTTCTTATTTTCCCTACTCATGTTAATGATAATTAATCTGATTTTTAATCCAACATTCTGGATGACTGGCGATACTGAGCCCGTTTACCCTACTCCCGTCGCTATTACAATCCTCAACATACTATTTCTGACAACTGGTGCCGCTGGAGCGATCAGCTTTCTACCCGGTATCATTACGGGTATATTCTTACTCACTCGTTCAAAAAACCAGAACTAAATCGATAGTTCTGGTTTTTGTATAATTGTATGGCTTGCTACGATAGAAGAAATTATAACTGCAATGAAGCGAGACGCACATCGGTACATTAAGCAGATTTGCTATGAAGCGTCACGTTATATCCATCAGGGTCAGCAAATGCAAACGTTCGACCAAACGGTCCATCAATTGGTGTCGCGGTAATTGTCACACCTGCTTCGACAAGCTTGTCGTGTATCTCCTGTGCATTAGGAGCGAGGAACCACAGAGCGATACCAAGTCCAGGTTTTGAATCTGATCCAAGTTCTGTACCAGGAATTACTTCACGAAGGGCAAAGGTAATTGTTTCAGATTCAAATACGACTGCATGAGGTGGTCCTGCCTGTGATTGAGTGAGTCCAAGATACTTTTTATAGAATGCCGCTGACGCTTCGAGGTCAGTGACTTGAAGTGAAATAAAATCTGGTCCGGCTACTGACATAATGTCTCCTTTTTCAATACTTGATTTATTATCAGTATACTGATAATATGATACTTAGTCAAATATGAAGTTTCAAAAGACCGGATACACCATCAAACAAGTGCAGCAGCAAATCCATACGGCGATGGAGGATGCTCTGCGCCCTTTGTCTTTGAGCTTGTCTCAATATAATGTCCTTAAAAGCCTTGAAGCATCCGTGCTTGTGACAGGTGCCGAGCTTGCAAGAAAGGCATTTGTCACACCTCAGACAATGCATACAATCTTGATGACCATGGAGCGAAAAGAGCTCATTGCCAAAGCTACCATCTCCGGTAACACCAAGTCATTCAATATTTCTAGTACAGACAAAGGTAAGATAGCGCTAAAGAATGCCGATCAAGCATTGGCGACACTGTTCGAACAAGCAAACACATCACTTACATCGAAGGAGTACAATGAGCTCGAACATTTACTTAAAAAACTATCCTCAGGATTAAAAGCCTCTCACTCTGGTCTGGAATATAAACAGTCAGAACCGAATTAACAGTTCTGACTTTATTGATCATGGCTTGGCTAGTGTATGCGCTTCGCAACTATTTAGCTAGTGACAGAATTGAACCATTTGGATTCTGAACAAATGTAGAATCATTTGCATAGCATTCCGAAGCAAACTCTTCATAGACGGGTCCTCCGCTCTTACTTGAGCATGGAACTCCGTTGCGCGTCTCTTTTTCCCACACACCCGTTGGTGCTAAAACCCATATGGCGGGCGCGCCTCCGCGACATGTTTCACCTTGTTCATTTTTTGGAGCACTGCCGCCGTCAATATTTACCTGACTAATCTTCGAAATTCGATACTCAATAACAGCATTACCACAGTCGAACATCCCTTGCCCAGATGTATTCTGCGCAAGCAGCTGCTGCATGTAGGATTTAAAACTGTCTGGTGTATAACTAGGTAGTTGATCAATGTCGGTTATTGACTTCATCTTAATATCAACGTTATGGATCGAGGTGTCAAATTTGACTGGACTCTCACTCGTATCTTTTGCTTTTGGACTAACCGTAGGGGAATCTTTATTTGCTATACTTTGATCTTTGTTAGTAAAGTTCTGCCAAAAAAGAAAACCAAGTGCGCCGCAAATAATCAGTACTACAACTGAAATAACTGCTATATTTGCACTGCCCTTTTGTTTTTTATTTCTTATACTATTCATATAAACTAATCATACCAAGAAAAAACAAAAACACCATGATCTGAATCGTAGTGTTTATGCTTGGCTCCCGCTAGTGGACGAGATCAGAATTATTCTTTGATACGAACACTTTTCAAAATCTCGTGAGCTTCTTCAATTTCTGGAGTTACGTCTATTTTCTTTGCATTATCGCTTATGAAGCAATCTTTTGAAGCAGTCGCTAGCAGAAAGTAATCCTCGTTTAAGGCTATGTACGAACCTCCATGTTTGCTGGATGTACCCTGATTTACTATTTGCATCGCAGGTCTTGTTGAAGTTTCTAGATTCTTTTTGCTTTCGACAAGCGATACAGCATTCTGACCAACGGTAAAGTCTGCGATCTTATCGGAATTGCCTAGGGGTTGTGATCTGAATGGCCAATTGCCCTGCATTTCGTTGAAAGTCACACAAACATTGCTGGTAGATATCGAACCCTTGCCATCGACAACAGAGGGCTCATGACTGTACAGAACCATTAATGTCGCTTTACTATCTTCTCTAGATATCTGCTGCTCAGTAGGCTCTTTGAAAGACCAACTACTAGGATAATCAAATGTTAATCCGCTACCCGATATAGAGGTATAGGTTTTGAGCTCCATTTTGGTCTCCATTTTGATCTCTGTCTTGGTCTCCATTTTGCTATTCGAATTAGAGACCTTGATTGCCTGATCCTGTTTCGTAAAATTACCAATGAAGACCGCTGACAATGCAACACCCAAGATTAGTACGATGACAATAATTATATACATACTTTTTATTTGTTTTTGAGAACTTTTAGCCATGTATTTATCTTAGCAAACAAAAATACCATGACCTAAATTATAGTGTTTGTGCTTGTCTCGCAACCATAGAGTAAGTTGTAACTAGTATAAAGTTAGATTATCACTATTAAATAGAAACGATCTTGGTAACGTGTCCGTTAATCCTATCCTTAATGAACATAAAGCTTTTATGATGCTCAAAATGACGATTAACAGGTAAGTCAATAAAGTAACCCTGTTTGTATCTGTAAGCAGGGTGATTAACTAAGGTATACAATTTTACCAGATCAAATGCTCTTGCAATTTTACCGAAATTCAAACTCTTCTTAGCCTCAATTACTATATGATTATTTGAGGTACCTCGTTTGTGAACAATTACATCTGGGTATATAGATTTAGTGAATATTTTTCCATTGTTCTCTCTTAAGACGACTAATAAAGCATCAAATTCATCATCATATAAGACTCCGTCAATTTCATGCAGTTGTTGAGCTAATAATTCAATATCATCATGATTTATTTCATTATCTCTCAAAAATGTAGCTATTTGATGTCGATCATTCACTCTATGATCAGATTCTATGATTTCAGACATACGTCGGATAAATATAATTGGGTCAAAATCGAGAGCTTTAGGTTGACCAAGATTTGTATTGAATTCACAGTCAACATCCCATTTGGGATACTGTTCAGCATAATACATTGCAAACCTGTGCATGATAGTGCGTTCGTTAATATTGTTAGCTAATAAATAGGCATCTTCATTTACTAATCTAATAAGTGATATTTTTACTTTTCTATCCATTACTTTTTCTTTTTAGAATATAATTTTTTCAAACTATATTCATTCCTCATGCCAATAACTTTTACTCCCTTGATTTTGGAGTATATATGATCAATCTTTTTCAAATGTCTATCCCAATATGCTTTACTTCGATTCTTTGTTTCGTAAACTAAGAATATAGCGTTCTCAGCGTCGAATTGTTTAATATATTTCTCTAAGCTCATAAATGACTTCTTTTTCTCAATATCACCTGATAAATCATTGTGGCTTGATCGCTTCAATTCAATAACTTCAGGACCGATGAATCCAGAATATATTAAAAAATCAGTTCTGGTATCATCTACTGCCTGTGCTTCTCTAAGGAAAGTAATATTGTTTCTTGAAACTTCTTCTTTTTTAAAGCCGCGCTTTAAAAAGAAATTCTCCATAATGATTGCAATGCTTCTTTGCGCACTCACTTCATCGTAACCCAAGATTTTTCTGCCTTCGTTATCAACCCATCGAATTAAGTCTTTTTCTATGACTTCAATTACCTTATTATGTAAATCCAATTCAGATACTATCGAATCGACTGTCTCAGATTTGTATTTATTCAATACTTGGAGTGATGATATGAATAATTTAGGCTTTGACAAAGATTGTAGATAATTACCCTTAATAAAATTCAGATGCCTAATATAGGGAGCTGTCGACACAACATTATTGAAATCTTGCACCCTTTTTTCTAAAGCATCAAAGTAAGAATAATCGCCCTTAACTACAAGATTGTTAAAATACTGATCAATTGCCGACCACAAATATGCAGCATAATTGTGCCAAGTAATACCTCTACCTATGAGCTCGAATGAGAAATCAAGTAATTTAAGATATTCTTCGACGTATATTGGATCATCAACGTTCTTGAGGGGTTGTATAAGATCACCCTCCCTAATATCTCTATCAAATACTCCAACTGGCCTGTATTTACTAGATAGAGTATCTACATTTTCAAATGCATTTGCTTTTGCAGCTCTAAGAATCCATAAAACTGAACTATTATCTTTATGGTTACTCGCTAATAAACCAACAGCAGTATGAGCGATTTTGACTTCAATTTCATTACCGTTTTTATATTTACTGAATATCTTTTTCAGCCTTTTAATATTTGGCTTTAGGTTTTCAGATGTTTTCAACGCATCTATGCGAACATATTCACTTAGATCATCATATTCGACAAATGCGTCCAGAATTGGTACTGATTGAAATATTTGGTGCTGTTGGGCTATATTTATAAGATTTTCAGGCATGTAGAATGCTTCATCTTTATTTATATCTGAATAAGCCTG
>JACQGD010000045.1 GCA_016199685.1 Candidatus Saccharimonadota bacterium | reverse complement strand
GCCACCACCACGCATTCAGTAAAGAGACAATCCAAGCGATGAGCGCAATAATGACAATGTATACTCCGATTCCCAAGAAGAGAAAAGGCCATAGCCATCGTTTTGCGTATTCAGAGGTGATTGCTCGGACTGCGAAAACTGTTTTATCCATAGATACTAGTATAAACGAACATCCTTCAATAAAAAATTACTAGTGTTGCATATTTTTATAAAAATAGTATAGCGCTTGTAAAATTGTACTGTTTATGCTATAATGAATTTATCATGTCAATGATTGAACATTTTCCATCATCAAGTCCGTCACCTGAAGCGATAGAAACTATTGCTTCTCCTGAGACCGAGCAAAGCCTTGTTGATGTCGTAGAATGTGCAGTTAATGACCCCGAGCTCAAGACGCTTGCTGCCGAGAATAAGCTTGCAGTCGCACAAGGCGAAATTAATATAAAAATGCTCACTAAACTAAAACCGTCAGAAGGCTGGGCGTACAAAGTATACGCAAATGAATCTGAAGAGACCGCTCGAAAACTTGTAGCAGCCGTCTACGTGACGAAAAAAGGTTTGGACTATGGAACTGTCGAGATTGCTTACTTTAGCGACGGCGAAGAGCGGGGCAAAGGATATGCCACGGCTGGAGTGAGCGAAGTAACTGAAATTTTAACCCAAAAGTACGAGGTGCTTGCAAAGATTGATATAGGTAATGAGCCTTCGGAAGCCATTGTTCGAAAGCTTGGATACAAATCTATGCATATGGGTGAAGGCAGTATGAACTTGTTTGTAAAAGATAAACACCGAGGCTAGAATTCCATCCACGTAGCAGTACGCCACATATCTCTGTATAATAGACCTATGCAAGATTCAATCTTTACTAAAATTATCAACGGCGAAATTCCATCTCATAAAATATATGAAGATGAACATACGATCGCCTTCTTAGATATTCATCCTATCCAACCCGGTCATACACTCGTCGTTCCGAAGCGGCAAGTCGAGTTTGTTTGGGATCTCGACGACGAGACGTATCAGGCGTTACAAACGACCGTGAAGCTTATTGCGCTTCACCTCCGTGAGACGTTAGGTGTCCCCTACGTTGGTGAGCAGGTCATCGGCGTTGACGTTCCTCATGCGCATGTCCATCTTGTTCCATTTACCGAAGTTGGTGAATATCGTAAACACCCTGACATGACCTCCGATCCCGATCATGAATTACTTGCAGAGATTGCTAAAAAACTGGCGTTTTAATGGCTATTCGAATTATTGCTATTGGCAAGAAGCATGAATCTTGGGTTGCCGAGGGGATTGACCGCTATCAAAAGCGCCTAAAGCGTCCATTTACTGTCGAATGGGTTCTTTTACCTCATTCAGCTCGCGAAGGCCATGCGGCGCGCGTAGAGGAGTCTGAGCGTATTCTTTCGCGTATTAAGCCTGAAGAGTTTGTTGTCTTACTTGATGAGCGCGGCAAACTACTCGACTCCCCTGCCCTATCTCAAGCGCTTCTCTCTCCGCTTGAGACATCGCAGACAATCGTTATCGTTATTGGTGGTGCCTACGGGGTCGATCAAACCGTCCACTCCAGTGTTGACCTCGTATGGTCACTTTCTCGTCTCGTCTTCCCTCATCAGTTAGTTCGTCTTATCCTTGCCGAACAGCTATACCGGGCCCAAGAGATCGCTGCAGGTAACCCGTATCATCACAGCTAGTTGACTTTTTAACACACTTATGCTAATATAGTCATGTCAACCTAAATAAAAAACAAACATGATAATTAGCCCATTTATACAACGAACAGCCATTACTCTTGCACTCCTTACGACATTTGGAATATTGGTGCATGATACAAAATTTGATAAAGTAGCCTCACTCTTTATAGCGGTACCAGCTGCCCTTGCGAGCATTGGCGGCGCAATACCAAAACTTGCGAGTGAGGGGCACACGCATGTTGAACGTGTCTCACTTGCAAATGCGGTGCGCGATCTTCATAACGGCACGCCGCGGATTCAACCACGTGATGATCACAAGAAATATCATCTCCAGCAAAAAGTGAGCAAAGGTGTTCATGCCTTTGACGGCTACTATGTACCGCTTGGAACACTCTAGGTCGTAACGAGTACTCAAATGCGTAACAAAGAGGACCTTAGCGGTCCTCTTTTTGGACTGAAAAGTGGTTGACCTACTTCAGTACATCGAGTTCACGAGCAAGTCGCTCTGCGAGCTCTTGGGTTGCCGCGAGCTGTTGTCTCGTCTCTTCAACAAGTCGCGCTGGTGCTTTGTCGGTATAATTTGCATTTCCGAGACGACCCTGAAGGTTTTTGATGAGCTGATGCGCTTCTGCGAGGCGAACTTCCTGGTTTGTCTGATGTTCGTAGAGAGTTTCTTCATCGACGGCGAGCCATGCTTCGCGGTTGGAGCTCGCGAGCCGAACACCCTTAGCTTGATCGACTTGAGTGACGGACTTAAGCTTCGCAAGGTGCCGAATAAGCTCTGCGTTATCGGCGATAAGGCTATCTTCTTGGTAAAGGAGTTCATATTTCGCATTACCAGGAAGTTCAGAAACCATAAAACGTGCCTCTGAAACAAGTTTTTGGAGCTGCTCAAATTCAGCTGCTGCAATGTCGTTGTACTCAATTGGTGTTGGCCATGGACTCGAGATAAGTAACGCTTTTTGCCATCCGAGCGTCTGCCAGATTGTCTCCGTTGCAAATGGTGCGAACGGATGAGCAATACGCAGCGCAGTGTCAAGAACCCACGCAAGCATTTGAGGATTATCCTGCTTCTTACTCGCCTCGATGTACCAATCGGCAACATCATCCCAGATAGCGTGGTACATTGCGTCGCTTGCTTCGGCGAAACGGTACTTCTCTATCTGCTCGGCAATTGATTTTGCTGCACTATCGAGCTGTCGTGCAATCCAATGGTCGGCGAGCGTCTGTGCTTGGGGTTCCTGCAAAGTGAAGTCTTCAGGGAGTTTCCCTTCGATAAATCGAGCAATGTTCCATAGTTTATTACAGAAGTTTCGCCCAGCAACGACCTTGTTGAGGCTAAATGCCTGATTTTGACCAGCGCTTCGCGCTGCGACAATACCAAGGCGTAGCGCATCAGAACCGTATTCGCCGATTGCTTCAATAGGATTAATGACATTGCCCTTTGATTTACTCATCTTCTGGCCTTTTTCGTCGAGGACGAGACCATGAAGATAAACGTCTTTGAATGGTACGGTTCCTGTTGCATAAATGCCGAGCATAATCATGCGCGCAACCCATGGATAAAGGATGTCGTGACCTGTCTCGAGTACGCTTATAGGGTAATACGGTGCTAATTTGCCCTCACTTAAGTAATCCGTAGTAATGAAAGGCCACTGCCCGCTTGAAAACCATGTATCAAATGTATCTTCTTCACGCCTATATGTTCTTCACGCCTATATGTTGTACCATCTACAACGATTATCTCTTCATCAACCCGTGTGTCGAAGATCCAGTCAGTGTGATCATTGACGTTTTGGAATGCCGGGATTGGAATCCCCCAAGGAATCTGCCGGCTAATGTTCCAATCGCGTAAGTTGTCATAATACTGGATAATCGCTTTTTTCTTTGTTGCTGGGAAAAACGTAATATCGCCATCGTTGATCGCAGCTTTGGCTTTTTCTGCAAGTGGACCAACTTTAACAAACCACTGATCTTTGACGAGTGGCTGAATCGGGAGTCCGCTTTTATAGTCGTACCCGACTGAATGTTCAATTTCTTCTTCACCACGAAGGAATTGCTCACGTTTGAGCGCTTCAAGGGTTTTCTTGCGTGCCTCATCGACTTCAAGTCTCATGAATTCCGGCGGAACATTTTGCATCTTACCGTCGTAGCCGATGACTTGAAGCTGCTCTAAGTCATGCCGCTTCCCTACTTCAAAGTCATTTGGATCATGAGCAGGTGTAATTTTGACTGCGCCAGTTCCGAATGCCGGGTCGACGTACTCGTCTGCGATAACCGGAATTTCACGATCAGTCAGTGGGACAAGTACGCTCGTTCCAATAAGGTCTTTGTATCGCTCATCGTCTGGATGTACCGCAATTGCCGTATCACCAAACATCGTTTCTGGACGCGTTGTCGCAACGACAATTTCTTTGATCTTATCGATACTTGGGTAGGCAATTTTCCATAGCGTCCCCTTCTCTATCTTGTGATCAACCTCAATATCGGCGTAACTTGTTTGGTACTTTGTACTGTAATTTACAATCCGCTCACCCCTGTAAATGAGGCCTTCATCCCAAAGTTTTTTAAACGTTCCATAGACTGTTTCGGTGACTTTCGTATCGAGCGTAAAGACGTTGTCATTCCAGCTGGCGCTTGTCCCGAGTGCTCGAAGTTGCATTTCCATATTGTCACGTTGCTTGTGTACGAAGTCCCATACTTGCGCATACAGTTCTGTGCGGCTGTAGTCAGTGCGGCTCTTTCCTTGCTTTGTTAATTCGCGTTCGTAAACGACCCACGTCTCAAATCCGGCATGGTCGGCGCCTGGAATATAGATCGTATCTCTCCCCTGCATGCGGTAATAACGGATGAGTATATCTTCAAGACTCGCCATGAGTGCATGGCCGATATGCAGATTTCCATTCGCATTTGGCGGTGGCATAACAATACTGTAGGGTTCTCCGGTTCCTGTTGGCGCGAACGCATCAGCAGTCTCCCACATCTGGTAGATTGTTGATTCGTATTCAGATGGATTGTATGTTTTAGCAAGTTTCATAGTAGTTCGCTCTCAGAAAGAATAAATATTTTCATGTGAAAATGACAAAAGGATACAGGCCTTTCAAACGAAAAGTAGCACAATTAGTCCCCAATTGTTTTTCCCCATGTTTGTTTATGTCTCTAGTATACCATATATAACGATGTACACTACAAGAAATACGTCAAAAGGGTAGGGAGGGTAAAGATATAGGTTAGGTGACTGACCATGTCGTTTTTGCCATCGACAAACTAGGTACGACTTCGAGTTCTAAGGGGTTAGTTGGTGTGACTTTTTGTGAAACATAGTAGGCGAGTGTTCCGATCATCGCGGCGTTATCAGTGCAGAGCTGCATTGGTGCGTATTCAATTGTGAGGGGAAGCCGTTCAGAGAGTTGACGGCGCAATTCTTGATTTGCAGCGACACCACCGGCAATAACAATCGATTTTGGTGAATAGTCTCGATAGGCACGTTCTGCTTTGTCGACAAGCGTTTCTATGGCAATGCGTTGGAAGCTTGCGGCAAAATCTACTTGCTGTGAGTCTTTTAGAAGCCCTGCAAGCTCACGGGAGGGAAAAGTAATGTCAACGCCCACTTCGCGCTGTACGGCGCGCAGAACGGCTGTTTTGAGGCCTGAGAAGCTAAAATTGTACGGATTATCCAATCGGGCTTTGGGTAGTTTGTATTTATATGGATCACCACTTAAAGCTGCGTTTGCGACTGAGGGCCCGCCAGGGTAGGGGAGGCCGATGATTTTTGCGACTTTATCGAATGCCTCACCGACGGCATCATCTTGCGTTTGTCCGAGGAGTTC
>JACQGD010000005.1:12032-13903 GCA_016199685.1 Candidatus Saccharimonadota bacterium | reverse complement strand
ACGCAAACAAAACAAGTCACTGTCACACCTGACAAAAAACAAAACACGGTCGCAATCTCACTCACACCTGTGTCCGATACAGCAAAGAAGTGGGCGGAAGCAAACCAAAGTGCCTATAAGGCAAATGAAGCATACGGATCGATTGAAGCGCGGAGCAATGGCGAGTATTTCCGAACAAATCATCCCATTACAAACGTACTACCATATACAGATCCCTATTATAAAATTGGCTACAAGTCTACCGATAATTCATCAATTATCGTCACCATTACGACACCCTCACCACGATATCGCTACATTGCGATTCAAAAATTCCGTGAACTTGGATTTAATCCAACAGATTACCGTATCGAATTTAATGACTTTAAAAGTCCACTCGGGAGTGCACAATGACAAATAAAACAACCATCCTTCTCGCGGCATGTGTAATCGTCATTTTTGGCATTATTGGGATAGGATTCATTTCATCACAGCCAAAGGCTGAACCAGTGCCGCAAAAGCAAGCGCAGAAGGCAGAGTCACTCCCTTCAAAAGAACAGCTTGAAACAAAGCTTATTTCAGAACGACCAGCGATTGAGTCACTCCTCAGTTCTTCGTTCCCGACACTTACGCGAGACTATTCGATCGAGCGCGGCACTTTGTATCATAAAGGTGAGTGGTATGGATCGTGCAGTGTCGAGTGTTGCAGCGCTACTCGCGCTCGTCATAATAATCTGTTTACCACTGAACTTTGTTGCTAGGTGTGTTTGTCTCTCACTATCAAGTTCACCGAAGACATCATCGAGAAGTATAATCGGTTGACGACCAGTCATCGCAGTAATTGTATCTACTTCGAGAAACTTAAGAGCAAGGACAATACTTCGAACTTCGCCACGCGACGCAACAGAAAGCGCTGGCATAGAATTGAAACGAAATAGCACGTCGTCACGATGTGGGCCGACACTGGTATATCCGAGAAGTCGATCCCGTTCCATACAGGCATGAAGCTCACTCACGATACGCTGTTTAACATTTCCGATAATCGTGTGTGAATAATGCATCGAAACAACATCACTTGATTGTGCAATCGTATTGTACGTGCTATCAAGTTCGCTATTGAGACGTTCTATGTGGCTAATGCGCTGTTCGATAATTTCAGCACCATACTCGCCAATTGCGATGTCCCAGACAAAAAGATCATCCCTGCTCGCCATTGGATTCTTGAGTAATTTATTACGTTGCTTAAGTGCCCTGTCGTATTTACGGAGAAGTGTACTAAATTGTGGATTGAGCTGTGAAATAAATCGGTCTATAAACTCACGTCGTCTTGACGGCGACCCATGAAGAAGACGGAGGTCGTCTGGTTCAAATAACACAATTGGATACTTATTGAGAGCACTAAGTCGATATGAATTTTTCTCATCAACGGTAAATTGTTTTTTACCAGAAGGGCGAGCAGGGTCAAACTTAACAATACGATCACCTTCGTCCGTTTGAAGATCAATCCTCCACCAAGGCGAGTCGTATCGTAGTAGTTCAGTGTCAGTTCCACGAAAAGACGTTCCCTGCAAGGCGACGGTTACAGCCTCAATCAGGGATGTTTTTCCACTTCCGTTATCACCTGTAATGAGTGTTACCGTCGACGGTATATCCTGAGAGATGTCAGTGTGTGTCCGAATATTTTGAACTCTAATTCCCGTAATACGCACCAAAGAGCCCTAGCTTTTTAATGGCATGATAATATGCTGATATCCGACATCTTTTGTAGCCGTTTGCAATACGCATGGTGAGAGTTTACCGCTAAATCGAAAGACGACCGTATCTCCTGTGATAACGCTAAGTGCGTCGGCAAGATAGCGAGAGTTGAGTGTTACTTGTCCATCAGAGGTAAC
>JACQGD010000005.1:0-11976 GCA_016199685.1 Candidatus Saccharimonadota bacterium | reverse complement strand
AACTTCTGCTTTTGATTCTGAGGTGTTCTCACCAAGCTGTGAAGCGATTGAGTGGATTGCAAGCGTTCCATCACTTTCGCTGGCGCTGAGCGTAACACTTCCGCCAGACTCACGAGCAAAAAGACCTGCAATTTTCGTAATCCTCACAAATTCACTCTTATCAATTGTCACCGACGTCTCTGATGATTCAGGGATAAGCTGACGATATGGAGGGAAATTACCATCGATAAGACGACTCGTTACTTCAGAATCACCAACACGAAACCTTACTTGAGTTTCATCAAAGAGGACATCTATTTCAGAAACGTCCTCACTAAGCGTACGGAGCACCTCCTGGAGGCTTGAAGTAGGAATGATGGCAGCTACTTCACTTGTCGTCTCAAAGAGCCTCTTCTCGCTTAGACGATACCCGTCTGTCGCTGCAAGATAAAGATTTCCTTCGTGCGAATGCCAATATACGCCAGTAAGAACTGGTCGAGTACTATCGCTACTAGCGGTAAGGGCAGTCTGACTCACTGCTTGCTTGAACTCATCAGTATTAATCGAGTATTGCACAGAGGAGGCCTCATCAATAATAGGAAGCTCTGGGAAATCATCAGCAAGCGTTCCGTTAATCACTGATTTATACCCGCCGGCTGAAATATGAAGATGATCCGCTTTGACGACAAGTTCAACAGGACCTTTCGGAAGAGAGGAGACAAACTCTGCGACAAGTTTTGCAGGAATTGTAATCGAGCCTGGTTTTGCTATTTTTGCACCTATATGTTGTGTTGTTGCTATTTCAAGATTCGTTGCAGCAACAAGAAGTCTATTGTTATCGGTTCTTAAAAGTATGTTGCTGAGGATTGGTAATTGGGTTTTCGTACTAGCGACACGTGACGCAGCAGCAAGTGCTTTTGACAAATTTTCTTGAGTTACAGACAGTTCCATTATTGTTACCTTTCTTTAATTTTTTCTTCGTAGTGTTAATAGTAGGGGCTGTGGATTATGGGTATAACTGCGGATTAACAGGGATAAAATAGCGGAATTACTTGTGGATTGAAGCAGTGGAAAGACGGGGATAAAAGTGGGTACAAGTAAGGGTTTTACCCACGTACTTTTACGAGTATGTACGGCATCCCCAGAATATGTGGACAAGTACTGACAGGTTATACGTACTTGTTTCCAGAGGATGTGCACATTTTTTCCACAGGATTTAAGCATACAATTTCTCCCTAATTTCGGCGACTTGTTCTCGAATTGTGAAGTCTAGTTTTATTGATTTTTCTATCTTTTCGACGGAGTGAATTGCCGTTGTGTGGTCCTTTCGGCCGAGTTCACCAGCGATTTTTGGGAAGCTGAGATGGAGTTCGCTTCTAAGGAGATACATTGCAATTTGTCGTGGAGTGACGATATGTTTGTCACGTCGAACACTGCATATCTCAGGGGTGGTAAGCTGAAAATGTTTCGCTGTTTTATCGATAATTTGTTTTGGAGTGAGATGTTGTGGTCGCGAGTGACGAACATTGCCAATCAATCCCTCAGCTGTTGTAATATCGGGTGCAATGCCACGCATTTCAGCGTAGGCAAGGAGCTGGTTAAGCGCGCCCTCAAGTTCACGAATATTCGTTTTGATATTATTTGCTAAGTATTCGGCTGTTTCCCGACCGAGTTCGATACCCGATAGCGAGGCTTTCGTCTGAAGGATAGCACAGCGCGTTTCAAAATCGGGCATTTGAATATCAATCGCCATCCCCATTTCAAAGCGACTCCTGAGACGCTCGGTCAATGTTGGAATACTCTTAGGTGGCTTGTCGCTACTAATAATAATCTGTTTATTATTTTGATGAAGCGCATTAAATGTGTGGAAGAACTCCTCTTGAGTCTTTTCTTTACCTGCAATGAACTGCATGTCATCAATAATAAGTACATCAACATTGCGATATTTGTCGGAAAAACCTTTTTTCTTGAAACGAATACTATCGAGGAACTCTTTTACAAAAGTTTCAGAACTGACGTAGAGGATCCGAAGGGCAGGCTGTTGTTTAATTATTTCATTTCCAACTGCCTGCATAAGGTGAGTCTTACCAAGACCGACGCCGCCATAGAGGTAGAGTGGGTTGTACTTAACTCCGGGATATTGAGCAACTGCCTGGCAAGCGGTGTAGGCAAGGTCATTACTCGATCCGACGATGAACGAGTCAAATGTATACCGAGGATTGAGTCCGGTGGATGCGACAACAGGAGAGGGGAGGCCGACGTGAGCTACTGCAGTGTTATTTGCGCGTTGGGAGATAAGTTCTTCTACTGAAGGATGCTTTGATACGGTTGTTTCGCGGCTGATGACTTTCTTTTTACTACTTCTTTTTACGGTATAGGTTACTTTTTGTGGAGTTGCACCGTTCTTTTTTAAGATATCTACGATCTGATCGTTGAATTTTACTTCAAACTGACGAATTGCAAATACACTGACGACAGCGATGACAGCTTCATCGTCGGTAAGGCTTATAAGCTCGCTACCCTTGAACCATGTCATGAAGTTAATGCGAGAAACCGACAGCTCGATTTCACCTAAGACCGTTTGCCATAATGTATGTTGCACCTAAAATCCCCTTACTCCAAATTAGCCTCGTTCACAGAGAACGCGTATGTACTTAACTATACGCTGATAAAAAGTTTTCCACAAGCTGCAACCTGTAAACATAAAACAGGTTAATTAGAGAGTCGATTTATCCACATGTACGACCTCTATCTGTAAAACTGTGGATAAGCCTTGTTGAAAAGTGGATAAGTTTTATTAGCTATGACACGCACACAGGGAATTTCAAGCATTTTACCAACAACGGTAGGGGTTGTATCTTGAAAAACCCGTCAGATTGTAGTACAATAGAAAAGATATGCCAAAGCGAACACACCAACCACATACTCGACATCGCGCCCGCACACACGGCTTCCGTGCTCGTGTGTCTACAAAAGCTGGCCGCGCAGTCATCAAGCGACGCCGAATCAAAGGCCGCGCTAAACTTACCGTCTAATTAACGGTTATACTGTAAAATCCGTCTCATTACTAATATGAGGCGGTTTTTTTCTGTATACTACATAGTACGTATGCTTTCATTTAAACATCGCTTCCATGGGCACAACAGCTTGCGCTACGTGTATAAAAACGGTTCTGCTGAGAGGACTCGGTTAGTGACGTTGAAATATATCAAGAACCCACACCGTAAACATAGTCGTGTGGCAATTGTTATCAGCAAAAAAGTGCTTAAGGGCGCTGTGGGAAGAAACCGTGTGCGCAGACGACTATACGAAGCTGTTCGGCATCGCCTTAATAATCTACAGACGCCAACTGATGTCGTGCTACTTGTCTTCTCGAGTGAAGTCTCTACGATGCCATCCGAAGACCTAGAATTACTCGTCGATCAGCTATTTGAATCTGTCGACACCTATCAAAAACAGGTCTAAAGTGGTATACTAATCCTAGATTCGATAACTAACAATTTGGAGTAGATTCCCTAGATGAACATTTTTGATATATTAATCGTGCAGCCGATATTCAACCTACTCTTAGGTATTTATACGGTCGTACCAGGTAGTGACTTTGGTGTTTCGATTATTATCTTCACAATTCTTTTGCGTTTCGTTATGTATCCTCTTGTGAAGCGCCAGCTTCACCAAGTGAAGAAGATGCGAAAACTCCAACCTGAGCTGCAACGCATTAAACGCCAAACGAAGGGCAATAAGCAACAAGAGGGGTTGCTTATGATGGAGCTCTACAAGAAGCACGGGGTGAGTCCATTCCGTACGATTGGCATTCTCCTTGTACAGCTTCCAATTTTTATTGCGCTCTATCATGTCATTCAAGTATTGACACTCCACCGAGACCAAGTAGCGAAATATACCTACGATTTCCTTGAGAATATTCCCGCGATTGAACAGATTATTAAACACCCAGAACAGTTTAATGAGAAGTTATTTGGTATCATCGATCTCACAAAGCATGCATTTAGTAACGGATCTGTTGATATTTTCCTTGTCTTTCTTGCTGTTGTTGCTGCAATCACACAGTTTATTATGTCGAAACAGACAACACCTCAGACGACGAGTACGAAGAAACTACGTGAAATTCTCGCCGAGGCATCTGCAGGCAAAGAGGCTGATCAGTCAGAGATAAACGGTATCATTATGGGAAAGATGATGTATTTTCTTCCATTCTTTATGCTCTTCATTATGCTCAATCTTCCTGGTGCGATCGCATTGTACTATGCAGTGTCCAACATTGTCGCAACCATTCAACAGCACTTCATTCTGAAGCAAGACGAGGAAGAGATGGAAGAAATGGTTGAAAATACGCCAGCTCAGCCATCGAAGAAGGCAACCGCTAAGGCTCGTGCAAAACAAGCAGATGAAGCGACTGTTACGCGCATTGTTGCCGGTGGCGCTAAGAGTAAAAAACATTCTAAGAAGTAGAGGGGTAACACTATGAATCAGGAAGAGTCAATCAAATTTGCTGAAAAATACCTTGCTGATCTCCTGTCGTTTTTTGGGATTAATGCCGAGGTGACAACTGAATATAATGATGATGTTATTGAGGTTTCAGTATCCTCTACGACAGATAACAGTCTTCTTATCGGTCTAAATGCAGAAACACTCCGTAGTATTCAATATCTTTTATCGACGACGCTTCGTAACAGAGAAGCGGTAGTAACGCGGGTAAATGTCGATATTGCTGATTATAAAAAGCAGCGTGCTGACAAAGTTGCCAAGCAAGCGCGTGAATGGATTGAAGAAGTGATCCGTACTGGAGATTCATTTGTCGGTGATCTTAATGCAGCCGACCGCCGAATTGTTCACAGGGTTGCTGATGAATATCCAAATGTAAAAACATTCTCAGAGGGTGAAGGGCGAGAACGACGTATTATTATCGCTCAACAAAGCTCTTAGTCTGTAAGCACCGAATTATAGATGTCGTGCGTTTCCTGCGCCATGCGCTGCCATGAAAATGAAGCAGCTCTTTTTCTTCCCTTTTCAATGAGTGCGTTTCGCTGTGGCTCACTTGAGAGAATCGTATCAATTTTCTGTGCCATGTCGTGATGGTCTTCCGGATCAAAATAAATAGCTGCATCAGCGTATACCTCCGGTAAACATGTGGCATTACTACTTGCAACGGGGGCACCGTGCTTCATTGCTTCAAGTCCAGGAAGGCCAAACCCTTCCATGAAACTTGGAAATACATAGACGCGACAGTGGTTATATAACCAAGCGAGTTGCTCATCGGTTGCGAAGCCAAAGAATGTAATATTTCGATAACCTTCTCTAAGTGTCCATTCCTCAAGATCGTGGCTTGTTTGGTCACGCTTCCCAACGATAACGAGGTGTACGTCCGGATGTGCAATAAGGAGAAGCTGGTGTGCTTCGATGGCGCCTCTTTGATTCTTGTATGTCTCAGCCCGTCCAACGACGAGGAGAAAATTCTTATCTATGAATTGCTCAATCGGAACCTCAGTTTCACTGACAAGATCCGCTGATTCATACGTCACTACTATTTTTTCCTCAGGTAATCGCTGAAAAGAGAGGAGGTCGTCTCGGGTATAGTTAGTCGGCACGATAACTCTTGCGGAGCGTTTTGCAACGGTACGAAGAAGGAATGAAAATATAGCTTGTTTTGTCTTGAGAACTGGCCATGACATTCCTTCGTTTTCAGTAATACGAATGAGATTAAGATCATGAACAGTCGTGACAGCTCGGCCATGATAGAGGAGGGGTTGTTGTGGCATACAAAAATGGATAAGATCAGCATTTAGTTTACGCAGAAAAAAATAAAATCCCAGTTGCTCTGCAAATGTGTATTGATGGTAATCAGCTACGACAACTCGGAAGTTGGACTTTGTAGGTTTCCAGTAGTCACGATCTTTTTTTTGAACGAGGATACTAAACTCGTGAGGTGAATCAAGTGACTCGAGATATGTGAGGAGTCTTTCAATATATCGCCCGGTAGATGAATTAACAATACGGGCATCAATCGCAATATGCATAGGCTACTTTGCTTTCGCCTCGTGATACTCTTCTACGAGATACAACGGACGTCGCTTTGTTTCGTTGAAGATACGACCGATATATTCTCCAATGATACCGAGTGAGAGAAGTTGTACGCCTCCAAGGAAGAGAATGACAGCCATCATTGATGGATAGCCTGCCATATCGGTACCAAACATTATCGTTCTGACGATTACGACAATGATATAGATGAATGCAAAAAACGAAACAAGCATACCAAGGATCGTCGAAAAGCGAAGAGGAGCTGTTGTAAATGATACAATACCATCAATCGCAAGATTGAACAGCTTGAAGTAATTCCATTTCGTCTCACCAGCAGCACGAGGATCTCGAACGTACTGAATTTCTTTTTTACGATAGCCAATCCAACTGAAGAAACCTTTTGTGTATCGCTCACTTTCACGAATTTGCTTGAGGGCATCGACACAACGACGATCGAGAAGGCGAAAATCACCCGTATCACGCTGAATTGGAATACTAGTTGATTTTTGCAGGACACTATAAAAATACTTTGACGTTTTCTTTTTTAGCCATGACTCACCAAGCCGTTTGCTTCGTTTTGCATAGACATCATCGTACCCTTCTTCCCAGAGTTTAATCATGTCTGGAATAAGTTCTGGTGGATCCTGGAGGTCTGCATCGATAATAACGAGTGCATCATGATTGGCATGGTCTATGCCTGCACACATGGCAATTTCTTTACCGAAATTACGAGAAAGATTGATATAGGAGACACGATGATTTTTTGCCGCCTCCTGTTTAATGATCTCGAGTGTATCGTCGCGGCTGCCGTCATTAACAAATAGAAATTCAAAATTATAATTTGGAACTGATGTTACGAGATCGTTCAGTCGAGAGAAAAGTTTTGGCAAAACGGGCGCTTCGTTATACGCGGGAATAAGCAGCGTGATGGTCTTCATGTTACTTAGTATACCCTGATCAGCTTAAATAATCATGTAAAGAATATTACAGATTAGCGCTTGGTGCTGAGAATCCACGCGTACATATAACTTCTAGAGTTTGCAGAATCAATTGCTTCGTCACTTAGCTTCTGTGCATTCGGAAGTAGGTTTGTTTGGCTACGGAGACCCTCTAGCATAAGAAGATAATCAGAAAATTGAGCAGTAGGGCCTGGATTCGCTCGTCCTTCATCAATAAGGCTTGAAATGCGTCCCTCGAGCGTCTTAAAGGACACCATTGTCGGATTCATAGGGATAAGAAGAATTCCTAACATGGCGCTTGGTTCCGCGCTGAAGAATGTTGCATAATCTCGTTTTCCACCCCAATTAAGTGGTGAAATAGTATGGGTATAATTTTGTGTATACGGCGCCTTAGTTATATCGTAGCCAACCCAGTATGATACTGCTGATTGATACTCATTTGAAAGCAGCCAGTCAGCCTGTCTAAGAAGGGTGTCGTTGTTTGTCTCTTTAGCCCAGAGGTTAATGCCAGACCAAGCGTTGAGCGCTTCAGATACGGATTCTTGGTTGTTACCAGCCCATGAATGGCCAAAGTATGGATCGAATGTCCTGCGAAGAGGGAAGGAGTCCTCTTGTTTTACATTAGCTATATCAGCAACTAAAAGGTCTACTGCATCACTGTATTGCTCTTTGAATTCGCTATCGTATTTTGCAAGAATACTTGCGGCATAAATAAAATAACCGTAGTGAAAATGATGATCGTTAAATTCCTGCGAACCAAATGAGGCTGTTTCGCCGACGATGCCTTTTATCTTTGTGTCGTAGTAAAATACTTTTTTCATACGACCATCGCTAGGCTTGAGCCATGTAATAAGTTCTGAGCGTAATTTTTGCTGCATTGTTTGAGCTACTTCGGGTTGATTGAGCTGTCGAGCAAGGAGAAGAAGTTGGGCGCCTCTATAGAGTTGTTTGCCACCAAAATACGTGTCTTCGGCAGTGAACTGAGATGCATTAATATCGTGACGCAACTGCGTTGAGAGAAGTTCTTTTTCTTGAGTAGTTAGTTTTGAAAGATCAAGTGATTCACGTGTTTCGATATATGGAGTTGAGAATGAGATATTCGGCGTATCCGTAAATTCTTGTTTACCGTAAATTGTGTCGAGCGAAAGAAGCGAACGGTAGGTATGTTTTTGATGGGGAAGAAGCCCAAATACCGTCGCTTGTCGATTAGCAGTCTGGAGGGAGATAGTTGTCGTATAGGTGTCACCAGTTTTTTTGTAATCAATACTTGTTTGAGTAATTCTCGCTCCGGAAGCAGCTTTGAGTGGTGAGGGGTTCACTGACGCTGGGAGACTGTAGAATGCTACTAATCCGTCCTTTGGAATCTTTGAAGAGACAATGCCATTTGATTGCGTAAATGTCGCACCATCGTGGGCATCGGCATAAAGAATCGTCGAACCGCCGGTATGCTGCAGAGACGTTTTACTACTTACTTTTGTGTTTTCGGAATCAAACTCAATTGTGGACATCGTCTTCGCATGATAAAACACGTATGGCGAGCCTGAGGTAATTGTAGCAGTTGCAAGCGGTGTATTGTTACGATCGTAATACGTGAGATCAACACTTAATTCATCGTAGCGAGTAATGCGGTAATACTGGGCGTCTTTTATAGTGATGTTCGTCGGTGTTGACGGTGTAGTAATGATGCTTTTCTCAGTTGTCTGGACTGATGGGAGATCGATAGTAAAAGAGGTTTTTGTAGGGAGAAAACTCAGAGGTGTTGAAAATACTTTTTTAGGATCTTTTTGCAAAGCGATCCCACTAAACCATTTATTTGTCGGTGGAATTATCCCGTCAGCAAGATGACTTGTATCGATGCCACTAGCATCTTTTTTCGAGAGGCTATTCAATGCACCTTGTGAGACAAGACCCCTCGATTCACTCGGCGTCGGTGCATGCATACGAATGACGAATAGCACAGCCGCTCCTATGATGATCAGACATAGAAATGCTATCAGGATTCGTTTCATTGATTACTTTCCTGATGTTGGCTGGAGTAACGATTGGATGGTTGTCGCAATGCGGCTATACCATGTTTTTGTATCGAGGTAGAGGACCGATTTTACAGGTGTTCCAACGGCGAACGACGTTTGGTTGATAGCGTCTTGATCAATGCGTGTTTTGACTGTGGTAACTACTTGCTTGTCGATAGTCTCAAGAGAGATATCGTAGACGGTTCCTTCAATTTTTTTGTTGTCTGGTAGTGTAACGGCAACTTTACTTTTTGTATTAATACGTGCGTAATCTGGTGAAGAGAGTGTGTACGTTGAGCTGATATAGAGACCATTTTCGCTGTTTACGGTAGCAATTTCACTGTTAGCGGGTACGAATGCACCTTGGCGGTAAGCAATTGATTGGATGCGGCCATTTGCAGCGGCAGATACGAGAACGTTGCCATTATCTGATACCGAGTAAAGGAGCGATGACTTTGCGACCTCATTGTTACGAATCGCATCGGCAAGCGTAGAGCTACGTACTTCAAATAGTGGATCGCCTGACTTGATGTAGGCACCTTCATCGACGTACTGCTTTTCGACAATACCAGAGTAATCGATACCAACGGTGTATGTATCTGATTGAAGTTGTGCATCAACGGACTGCACGCGAGACATTGAATAGTCAAGATAGACAAAAAGTGCTGCACACAGTGCAATTATAAACACTATGCCACTTAAAAATTTTAATCGAGTTGTTAATTTCATTGTTGAACTTTCTTTAGCGGTGTTAATGGTTTAGCATCAGGTTTCATTATCGGTCGGCGTTTTTTAGTACTTCGGCGCATTTGTGAGGACTCACGAAGTGCAACATAGATGAAGTAGGCGAAAATATATGCATTGAGGGCACTCCATGCGATAGAGACGGAGAACTCATTTGTATAAACGCTTTTCCATATACCAACAACAAGTGTTAAGAAGAGGAATATTCCGACGTATGTCTGCATGCGGATATAGTTAAATGGTGAGTCGTAGCTATCGACACGGTTGGTTGCGTGCCATGCCTCATCGCGTCCACGAAGTGCATTGAAAAATGCTTTTATATAGATAGGGAATGATGCTGCAGAAAGCATCAATGTTTCAATTTTAAATCCACCCATTGTGTACATAGAGAGAACTATTTGAGTAACGTAAAATCCTGAATAGAGAAGTATCCATTGGTAGAATGGTATATCGAGTGCGATCGGGGTGATGTTAAAGAAGATCTGAAGTGCAGGAAGAATGAGAAGTGTCGCCGCCGCAAAGCCGTTGAAGTAAAATGCGGTCGTTGCAAAGTACTGGATTCGTTGATCGACAGTGAGTTTTTTGTTGAACAAAGGATTCTTTTTGATGAAAATTTCAAAACTTCCCGTAGCCCAACGAAGTTGTTGCTTTGAATATGCTTTAATTGTTTCTGGAGTTTTGCCAACGGCTAACACTTTATTTATATAGATTGATTTGAAACCTTGCTCGTGTAGTATCATTGAAGTCCAAATATCTTCAGATTTTGATTTATCATAGATGCCACCGATCTGTTCAATTGCTTGGCGTCTAAAGATGACATTTGTTCCAACGCAAAACGCTGCGTTAAATCGATTTTTGCCTACTTGCACAAGTGAGTAGAATACGTGTTGCATAAAGCCGGCAGCAGTCGGTTTACGCCTTCTTTGTTGATATTAAGTTGTTTTGCTCGAGAAGCTGCTATTGGAACCGAGTGAAGGTTCTTTGTAATTGTTTTACTGCTTGGACCGAAAAGTGCATCTTGGGCATGGTGATAATCGAAGTTTCGTGGGTTGATACGACCACTTAATATCGTCCAGAACGATAAGATACCGTGAAGGATGAGAAATAGCTCGGCAGCGATAACCATAAGATAGGGAAGAAGGTCGCCTCGAAATTGTGGTTGTAGGAGAAAGATCATATATACGATCGCCCCGATCGTTGCCGTCGCAAGAATAAATGTCACCGAAGGGGAGGTGAGTTGTTTTTCAAGCGCAGAGGCTGAAAGTTGCATGGATGGAGATGGTGATTTTTTCATATATAGTGTTATCGAATACTTCCAACCGTAAAAGTTTAAATAATTCTTAATAACAGTAACATATAAATGATTTAAATCAAAGTATATTTTATAATATGTTTATTCATAAGCAGAATAAAAGGGGAGGCATCACCTGTTGATGAAAAATTATAACAGAGCTATAAGATCAGTGACGGTATTTGAAACCACTATACGTTTGCTGCGGAGATACTTTGTTTTAGCAACTGCAGATTCGTCAGCGTTTGATAAAATTGCTCCAGCATGTCCAAGTTGAACGCCTTCTGGTGCATGGTGTCCTGTTATATATGCATACACTGGTTTTGTAATGTGATTAGCGATGTAATCCGCTGCTTCGATTTCGCTTGTCCCGCCAATCTCACCAATCATGATAATCCGATCGACGTCTGGATCATTTTCAAATAAGGTCAAGCAATCTATAAAAGATGTTCCTGCAATCCTGTCTCCGCCAATACCGATGATATATTTCTGGCCAATACCACGACGCGTAAGCCCATCCATTGCTTCGTATGTAAGTGTCCCGCTTCGGCTGACAACTGCTGCTGTTCCCGGAGTGCTTAAATGTGCCGGGATAATACCAAGCTTATTGTTACCTGGAAGAAGTATGCCGGGGCAGTTCGGTCCTATAAGTCGACTACTCCCCTTTTCTAATTCCTGTGATATATAGAGCATGTCATGAACGGGAAGACCTTCAGTAATACAGACGATAAGCGGAACTTTTGCATGGATCGCTTCGATTATTGCGCCCTTTGCAAATTTAGCAGGAACAAATATAACACTACTATCAACTATATGATCTTTTTGAATTGATTGAATAGATGCATACACTGGAATGCCGGATACCTGTTCGCCAATCTTACTTGGCGATGTTCCAGCGACAACGTTTGTTCCAGTAGCTTTCATTGCTGCCGCATGAAATGCTCCATGTGCT
>JACQGD010000044.1 GCA_016199685.1 Candidatus Saccharimonadota bacterium | reverse complement strand
TGTAGCTAAATGCTTCGGCAAGCGATACGAACAGTACTGTTTTACCCGTACCAGTCGGCATTTCAATATAGCCGCGCGTTTCACCATCGTGTAAAAACTTACTGACATCGTCGAAAACACGACGCTGATGGGGGCGTAGTATTTCGTTTTTTTGACCATCAGAGATAAACGCATCTAAATTAACAGCAAAACGAGACAGAGGGTGAGAAGACGGACTTTCCGTGTTGGCGAGAGGAGTAAGAGTTTCGTGTTTAATAGATGACATAAATTTATATTATAACATATTTAGTATATTTTACTATCAAAAGAGCGTCGTCGAGATTGACTACGATTTGATATTGCTTGCGATTTCGCGGACAACAACAGCGTCGTTCCATGGTAGTTTTTCACCGTTGACGATCCGATACTGCTCATGACCCATACCGGTCACGAGAATCGTGTCACCCTTTGTTGCGATCGACATAGCTTTTTCGATTGCTTCACGGCGATCGGCAATTTCGGTCACCTTTGCACCTGCACCAGCCTGCTCGATGCCCTCCATCACTTGATCGCGGATTGCCTTTGGATCTTCACCGTAGCTTTCTTCATCAGTCAAGATAATTCGATCGGCGCGCTTCGCCGCAATATCACCCATGATTGGGCGTTTACTCTTATCGCGATCACCCGTAGCTCCAAAGACTAAGATCACACGATTCTTTGTGATCGATTTTGCAGCCTCGAGAAGTTTATCGAGGGCATCAGGCGTGTGAGCATAGTCAACGATCACATCGTAGCCGAGTCCATCAACAACACGCTCGAATCGACCTGGTACACCTTCGAGATTTGCAACACCTTCGACAATATCGTTTACTGGAACACCGAGTACGTATGAGACGGCCGCAGCGGCAGTCAGATTATAGATGTTATATTCTCCTGGAAGTGCAGTTGCGAGTTCAAGTTTCGTCTGATGATCGATAACAACTGTTGCTTCGCTCCCCTTTTTGTAAAGTTTCGTGTACTCAATTTTCGCCTCAGCGTCTTCGTGCTTTCCGTAGGTGATCTTCTGAGCGCCAGCAGGAAACTGATTAAAGTAATCAAACCATTCGTCGTCGCGGTTCAAAATGATAAACTCAGGTTCAAGTTTAAAGAGTTTCGCCTTTGCTTCGGCGTAGCGTTCCATGGTTTTATGCGCATCGAGATGATCTTGCGTAAGATTTGTCATGATTGCCGCAAGGACTGGCACGCCGTCAAGCTTATGCTGATGAAGTGCGATGCTCGTTACTTCAAGCACGACATAATCAACGTGTGCCATTTTTGCATCACGGAAAAATCGCTGCATAATAGCCGTATCGGCGACGGTCATATTGAGGTCATTGAGCTTTCGTTTGCCATCAACCTCTACAACAGCAGTCGAAAACATCGCCGTCTTAAACTTTGCTTCCTTAAGAATTTCATTGATGTAGTTAACTGTTGTTGTTTTGCCGTTCGTACCAGTTACCGCAATAACTTTCAGACCTTTTGCAGGGTTGCCGTAGCGCGCACTGACAAGTTTTACACGCCCTTTACGATAGACCTCTTCTATCTGGCTGACGGCCTCACTCGGTAATGCTTTTCGAACCCCTCGGACAAGTTTTTGCTTCATGCTTATATTTTAACACTTTTTACGCCCTGAAATTAAAAGGCACCCCGATATTCAATAAATAGAACCAAAAAGTCCCCTATCAATGCATCAGATAGAGGACCTAGGACTATTCGGAGGTCAAGAAAGTAGCATGGATTACTTACACTACCGTAGCAGCCAGCCAACCAGGCACCCCTGGAGACTAAAGTAACAACACAACGTTTCTTTCTCACAAACGTAATACCCGAAAAAGACAATGTCTCCCTCAGATACTTATATTTTAATACTTTAAGTGCTATTAAGTCAATATTATTGTATTACACTAATGTTATGATGGATATATGACACATTGGATTCACAATACCGTACTGTATCAAATTTATCCGCGAAGTTTTTATGATCATAACGGAGATGGTGTTGGAGATCTTACCGGCATTACCAAAAAGCTATCCTACCTCAGAGAACTTGGCGTTGGAGCAATTTGGATCTCACCATTTTATCCTTCACCAATGAAGGACTTCGGCTATGACATTAGCGATTACCGAGATGTTGATCCGCTATTTGGAGAC
>JACQGD010000043.1 GCA_016199685.1 Candidatus Saccharimonadota bacterium | reverse complement strand
TGGTCGCGCTGAAACTCTGATCCATCTGATCGAACACGAACGACATGATATCGTTGAATTCAGTGAACAAGAGCATGAATTTAAACGTATCAAGGGTGTTGTCGCGCGCTTTACGCATAAAGATGATCCGAAGAAGGCTTTCTATTCGATTAAAGCAATCCAGCAGGGAAATGTCCTCAAAGGTGCAACGGCGTGGGAATTTCGAGAAGGTAAGTTTGGTAGTTTCCAGGCTGAAATCGGTCTTAAGATGCCAGATGACAACCAAGTACTTATTATCGATAAAGATATCTTTGTGTTTAACCAGGCGAAATTCGAGAAACTTTTTAACTACGAATACAAGAAACTCCAGCTTGCCGACCAGAAGGTCGAGGAGATTGAAAAACTCTTTAAACTGAGTTTCCCTGATGGACTTGATCTTCAGAGTCTGGTTCGCGAGAAAAAGAAAGTATTTAACAAGCTACAGAAAATGGAAATCGGTAACGTGACGCAGGAGCAAGCGATCGAATATGCTGACGACATGCAGCTTGAGCTTATGACCGATGACGCTGGTGCAATTATTATTATGGATGGAAGTGACCTTGATACATTCGTTAATTTAATTAATGAAGACTACATAGGAAGTTTCCCAGTACGCGCAATTTCGGTATTCAGCGCCGCATTTTCAAGAATTGCGCCATTGACGCCGCAATTGCCCGTCGCGGTAATACCCATACAGTATGCACCGTCGAGCGCAGGAGATGGATAGACCGCAAAGCGAGATTTGTAGAGTTCAAATGTACCCTTCCATTGGTTGAGCTCAGATATACGAGATTTGTTCTCAGAGTTGGTTTTTAGGCCACCCCAGCCAACGGTGCCAATCGTAACGAGAATTCCGAGTGTCACGATAATAACAATGAGTTCGACGATGGTAAATCCATTTATTTTTTTTCGTGGTGTCGTTATCATAAGGTACCAATAGCATAAGCGATTTTGGAGTTTCACACAAGTATTGGAGTGATTTGCATCATCAAGTACGAGAGAGTTTATAAGAAGTTAAGAACCACGGTGTATACTAGATAGAATGAATCAGGGACTTGCATTAGAAATTATGCTTGCCGGCGAAAGCGTACTACTTACGGGGCCGGCAGGCGCGGGAAAAACATACGTATTGAATCAGTTTATCAAGCTTGCAAAAGCTGACGGTAAACATGTTTCAGTGACTGCTACGACAGGACTTGCTGCAACGCACCTAGGCGGAACGACGATTCATTCCTGGGCAGGCATTGGTGTGCTTGATCAATTACCAACCGGCTTCGCAGATCATATTGCTAAGGGTCGCCGAGAAATTATTGAGAAAACTGATGTTCTCATTATCGATGAGATCAGTATGCTACACGATTATCGCCTCGATATGGTAGATGATGCATGTCGTCTCGTTCGTAAAAAGCCAGACGTTCCATTTGGGGGAATTCAGTTGATTATGTCAGGTGACTTTTTCCAGTTGCCTCCTATTAATAGGGGTGATAGTCGCTCTGGTGGATTTGTTGTGCATGGTAACGCGTGGCAGGAGCTTGATCCAACAATTTGCTACCTGCAGGAGCAACATCGCCAGGATGATGAAATATTGCTCGATATCCTCAATGCACTGCGAGGTGGTGATATACGACGACACCATGCAGAGAAGTTGCTCCAAAGAGTTGACGTCAAGCCTCCAGAAGGTGCGTTACTGACAGAGCTCCATACGGTAAACATCGATGTCGATAAACTCAACGAAGGACGCCTCGATGAGCTTGGCGGCGATGAGCTTTTTTATACACAAACGACGACGGGTGCTGATAATTACGTAGAGAATTTACAACGTTCTGTGTTGGCGCCTGCAACACTCCGCCTCAAGAAAGGCGCGCTAGTTATGGCGGTTAAGAATGCGGCCGACCGTCGATATGCAAACGGAAGTATTGGTACGGTTACTGAATTCGACCAGGCGACAGAATATCCCATTGTCGAGTTTCAAAATGGTAAGGTAGTTACAATGATACCAGATAGCTGGGAGCTGCGGGATGGTGACAAGAAACGTGCAAGTATCACGCAGATTCCTTTGCGGCTTGCGTGGGCGATTACCGTTCATAAATCTCAGGGTATGACACTCGATGCGGCTAGGATTGATCTACGTAAGGCATTCGTCGAAGGTATGGGATATGTTGCATTAAGCCGTGTAAAAAATCTGGAAAATCTCTATTTGACGGGTATTAACCGAATGGCGCTTTCGGTGAGTGGCGATGCGCAGCAGATCGATGAAAATCTTCGCAGTCGAGCGGCAAATGATGTGAAACGGTTTGCGCACCTGTCGGAAAAAGCCGCTTCTCGTAAGCACACGGCGGTGCCAAAACAAAAGGCAACTGCATCTGGATGGTCTGAAAAGATTGCAAAGATGCGCGAGACGTACCCCAAGGCGTATATGTCATGGGAGGATGCAGACGATGCGCTTTTGAAGCAGGAATTTACTAACGGTGTTGAACTCAAGGATCTTAGCAAAAAGCTAGGACGGCACGAGGGAAGTATCAAGATGCGCCTGCAAAAGCACTATGGTGAGGATGTTATTTCTTAGTCAATAGTCTCTCGGTGGTTGCCGGTTAACGAAGACGAGCAATTTTGATACTGCCATCACTGATGTAAAATGTACGGAATTGTTGCCCGCGAAAGCGGAGCTCTTCGCCCGGCTCACTCACATAGACCTTTGCGACAAGCTTCTGATTTGATAGTGTTTCGATAATGAAATCACGTTCTTTATCTGATTCATGACTGCCGCCATGGGTCAGCCGGCCGGTGCGCCACTGAATATCGATGGCTTTTGTTTCTTCTGTTGCAGCACCGACCCAAACTTCTCGTTTGCCTTTAAACATATGCTGTAGTTTTTCCTGCCAGAAGTGGTAGTGTTTCTCATTCCTTGACCCGGCTATCGGCTCGTCTAGTCGCCAAAATCGCACGTGATGACGAGTGCGGGCACTTCCACGACAATTGGTTGATATCTCGAATCCAATATCGTGTGGTCTATCGAAGAGATAGAGGTTACTTAAGGGCGCCTCGGGGTACGAGTGGTTAAAAATAATTGAACTAACTTCACGAAATCCATTTGAAAATGTAAGCGGGTCGGCTTTGTCCCACCCTGCTTGCATCATGGCCGCTTCGAGGTGGGCTCGACTGTGTACTACGAGTGAGATATTCACAGGGTCTGACGGCCAGCCATCTCCAGTTGTGACATACAGTGGAATATGGTCGGGGCGGGAGAACACATGGAATAGTCGCATGAGATTAGGAATGACAGCGTAAGCCATGAGGCAATACGTAACAAGGAGGGTCAGGAAGATTGCGAATCGGCCATTTGATTCTGGCCATAATATCGCGACAATGAGCCCAAGTGCGCAAACACCAAGAATCAGAATAAGCAAGCGCCAAAGGCTGCGAAGTAAAAAACGTACCATCTTGTCGTTATTATACTAAAAAGTCCAATGCTATAATACATAGATATGACATCACCAAAACAGTCGCTTCAATTTCCAAAACGATTCCTCTGGGGCGCTGCTGTCGCAGCTCATCAAGTCGAGGGTAACACACATAACCAATGGACAGTCTGGGAGCTTGAGCATGCCAAGACGCTCGCAGCACAGGCTGAATACCAATACGGCGATCTTCCAAACTGGGATGACATAAAGAAAGATGCGACCAATCCAGATAATTACATCTCTGGTGCAGCGGCTAACCACTATCAATTATACGAGCATGATTTTGAGATTATAAAGAAAATGAATATGAACTCATTTCGCTTTAGTATTGAGTGGTCGCGTATTGAGCCCGAAGAGGGTGTATGGAGTGCAGAAGGAATCGAGCACTACGTTCAGTACATCGATGCATTGAAAAAACGGGGGATTGAGCCGGTGATCACGCTATTCCATTTCACACTCCCTGTTTGGTTTAGTGAAATGGGTGGGTTTGAGCAGCGTAAAAATGTACAATACTTCGTTCGTTTTGCAGAGAAGATTGTGAGTGAACTCGGTCCATCTGTTCGCTACATCATCACGATTAACGAGCCAGAGGTATATGCAACCGAAAGCTACTATTTGGCAAGTTGGCCTCCAGCAGTATCGAGTAAGCGAAAATGGCGCACGGTTATGAATAACTTAGCATTGGCACATAACAGGACGGCAAAAGCGATCCATACGATGAATCGTCGCTATAAGGTTTCAGTCGCGAAAAACTCCAACTATTTCTACGCGGGGGATAATGCACTATTGAGCCGAAAGAGTGCTGAGCTGTTTCAATATTTTCAGGATGATTACTTCCTAAAGAAAGTTGTGAAACAATGTGACTTCTTAGGGGTCAATTACTATTTTAGTAATCGAGTCTACGGTTACCGCGTCCACAATCCAGATGTCAAAACAAGTGATATGGGCTGGGATCTTAGCCCGGCGAATCTCGAACAAGCACTTGAGCGGCTTCACGATAAATATGATTTACCGATCATCATCACCGAAAACGGCCTTGCTGATAGTACGGACGAGCATCGTCAGTGGTGGCTCATGCAGACAATTATCGCTATGCAGCGTGCGATGCGTAGCGGGGTAAAACTTGAAGGATACCTCCACTGGAGCTTGCTCGATAATTTTGAATGGGACAAAGGCAAGTGGCCGCGGTTCGGCTTGATTGCTGTTGACTACAAGACGTATAAGCGAAGTCCTCGCCCGAGCGCTATTTGGTATGCAAAATTACTTAAGAAGATTCGGAGTGAGGCGTAGTGAAGGAGCCATTTGCACGTACTGAGATAAAAATTGCAGTGATTGGTGGTGGAACGGGAAGCTTCACGCTTCTTTCGGCTTTAAAAGACCATACCTCGCAGATCGCAGCACTCGTCAATATGGCAGATGACGGGGGAAGTACAGGCGTGCTGCGAGACGAGCTCGGTGCACTTCCTCCAGGCGACGTGAGGCAGTGTCTTGTGGCGCTGAGCGACTCACCAAATATACGTGACCTATTTAGTTATCGATTTGAAGAGGGGAGTCTGAAGGGACATGCTTTCGGGAATTTATTTCTCAGCGCACTTGAAAAAATGACCGGTGATTTTGGCAGAGGTGTCGAAATGGCAAGTGAAGTCCTCAACGTAAAAGGAGTTGTCGAACCTATTACGCTGACGAATGTCACACTTGCAATGCAAAATAAAGCTGGTGAAGACGTCCATGGTGAGTTTCAGATTGCCGATATGGATTTTGATGGTGAGCGTCCAAAACTGTGGCTTGAGCCTGCGGCTGCGCCAAATCCACGAGCGCTGCGGGCAATTGAAACAGCTGACATCGTCATTGTAGCTCCCGGAAGTCTCTATGGTAGCCTCGCGCCGGCGCTCATCGTTCCGGGAATTGGCGAAGCACTTGCGAAAACAAAGGCATTCAAAGTCTATGTGTGTAATCTCGTCACGAAGCCAGGTCAGACAGATGGATACGAGGTAAGCGATTTTGCTGATGAGATCGAGCGATTTGCGGGAGTTCCATTTCTTGATGCAGTGTTATTCAATACCGAAAAGCCAAGTGACGAGCTTTTGCATAAGTATGCGAAGGCCGGTGAGGCAAGTGTCTTGTATGATCAACAAAAGCTTCATAATGCAACGTATATCGCAGCTGGCGCCAAACTTCTCTCGGGTTCTATCTGGCAAAATGCAAACAAATCCGATCCTATTGCTGCAAGTCGCACGCTTATTCGTCACGATGCAGCGGCGGTAAGTAATGCTATAATCGAACTATATGAATATGCCCGCCAATCACGGAAATAACGACACTGCTTTCTATATTGTTGATTTCGATCGGACGCTTGCCGACTCTGACAAGCTTCTCGATGTGTTTATAGGAATAGCTCAGCAGTATATTTCTATTCCACGAGAGCGCATCGAAGCTGCAAATGCCGATGTGAAGGCTCGCGGTGATTCGTTCGATACGGCAAGTTATGTACGTGACCATCTGGCCGATAGCGGCGAACTCGATCGCTGGAGCGAGCTAGAGAAACAGTTTATTCATGAATCTCGCGCATTTAACATGCTCCTTCCGGGCGCTAATGAACTCCTGGCTTTCCTAGGCGAACGTCATGAACGCTACGGTATCTTAACCTACGGCAACCCATTGTGGCAGCATCTCAAGCTTACCGCTGCTGGCTTCAATCATGTACATCGAATTATTTTGGCTCAAAAAGAAAAGGGGCGTCTCGTCGCAAGTTGGCAACGCGATGATGGATTATTCCATTTGCCACAGGAATTTGGCGGAGGTACGGCGCATAGAGTCGTTATGATCGATGATAAGGCAGTGAGTTTCGATGGATTTCCGCCAGCGCCGTCGCAGGGCTTCTACGTTGTTGACAAGGCAAACATTCTTCCTTCTCAGCAAGGGAGTGTGCCTAGCAATGTCACGCACTGTCAAACGCTTGACCAAGCACGAGCAATACTGTTTTCATAGCTGCCATTGTATAGTGGGTGCAGTCTTTCTATTCCTCGACACGAAAGGTGAGACATGCTCATTATCACGGATGAATCGGTACCGAAGACATTCTGGAGAATTGGAGCCGTAAGTGACAGAGAGCGACGGTTGCTATCGCGCAAAACGATCAAAGCGGAGCGTATGCGGCAAGAGCAGATCGAGAGAGGGGTATTGTTCGCAGAAACAGTACCTTCCTTCCAACTCTTCTGCTATAGTCACATCGATGACCCGTCAGCTGAGAGCCGTACAGAGTGGAAGTTATCGAACGAACTCATGGCTAGATTCTCAAGGGAACGGGCGCATTTGGACGAGATGAGTAGCGCGCTCGATGCTCGACGTGCTTTATATCACGAGATTCCAATTTCGCACAGAGGAGGATGAAGACAGTCTCATTGTCACCACGATCAATAGTGGCAATGAGACTTTTTCATTATCATGTTATGGAATATTAACAATCTCTATCAAACATTATTGACAAAACATAAACAGTATGCTAATATAAAAATGTTATGAACAAGAAAACAAACAGTACAGTATCAATCGCTAGCGAGCAAGTATTGCCAAATGTAAGCCAGGCAGATCAAGATGCAAAGAACGCACTCCTTATCGTGTCGCTTCTTGTAAACGCATTTATATTGATCGGATGGATTACACTGCAGGTAACAAGCGTGTATGACGCTCAACTTGCTGGATTCCTCTTTACTCGCTAAATAAGCGTTACCTCTATAAAGACGTCCTGTTATCCACAGATATGTGGATAACAGGACGTCTTTTGTGTAAAAAGTCAAAATTGGGGGTTGTAGTGGGTAATAGTGGGTAGTATGATAAGTTCAGTGGCAAACAAAAAACAAACACCACGAATTAAAAAACCAACATCCTAACCGAATCCGAGAAGGGAACACGGTGGCCAATCTAGATTATTTCGAACGAAAGCTTGATGATAAGCGTCGACTGACGATACCATCTGAGCTACGTGACGAATTTGCTAGCGGCGTCGTACTCACTCGAGGATTTGGCAAGTATCTTCATATGTACCCGACAGGCACCTGGGACAATGAAGTTGAACCCGAACTAAAAGGAAGCATTCTCGATGAGAGAATTGCTGACTTAAACGTCCGATTTCGACGCGGAAAAACTGATGTACAGCTCGACATAAAACAAGGCCGAGTGACCATCGAACAACATCTGCTTGACTATGCAGGCGTTGACCGAGATCTTGTAGCAGTTAGGGCAGGCGCATATTGGCGCATCATGAGTCCTGAATCTAGCGATTAGGAACGGCTCATTGTTGTACTTTAACAATTCGAACATCGAAGAGAAACTCCTCGAGATCAACAATCTGGTAGTGAACGCGTGGAAACCTGTAGGAACCACATTAGTGAAAAAAGACCTATCGTACCTTTCTTAAAACACACCTCCCAAAAAACTCCACCTCACAACACATAAGTCTCTCAACCGGTATCACTTTTTGGATGACACAGTCATACTATAGATACCGGACCACTTACGTAAACAAAAACAAACACAACTGCGAAAACAAAAAGCGCTCATTACCAGTTTGGTGATCTCGAACTTCTTCACTAGTGATATAGTAGAGAAGATGAGTAAAGAACATCCACCACAAGATATATTACATGTTCCGGTTCTTCTAGAAGCAACACTTGAGACGCTTCATCCCATTCAGGGCGAGAATTATCTCGATCTGACGGCGGGATACGGCGGTCATGCACGACGCTTCTTAGAGGTAACTAAAAACTATTCGGAATCCACTTTAGTCGATCGTGACGATTTTGCAATCGCAAAATTATCAGCGTTCGAGGAAAAGGGGGTCCGTTTGATGCATACTGATTTCCTGGCCGCGGCACGTACGCTGGCAGAAGAAGGGAAGCAGCATGACATTGTGCTAATCGACCTGGGGGTGTCGTCACCACAGCTCGATATGGGGCAGCGAGGGTTTTCTTTTAAAAGTAATGGTCCACTTGATATGCGTATGGATCGTCGACAGGAAGTGACAGCGGAAACGCTCGTCAATACACTTTCGGTTGATGAACTGATTCGTATTATTAGGACATATGGCGAAGAGCCACATGGCTTTGCCAGGCGTATTGCACAAGCAATCGTCGACAATAGGCCATTTACGACAACAGGAGAACTCGCAGACTGTATCAAGCAAAATTATCGTGGCAAATGGAGTAAAATCCATCCAGCTACGCGTACTTTTCAAGCGCTACGTATCGTTGTTAACGAGGAATTAAAACAGGTTGAAGAAATTCTGCCGCTCTTACCAAAGCTTTTGAAGCCTGGTGGGCGAGTAGGGGTTATCAGCTTTCATAGCCTCGAAGACCGATTGGTAAAACGGTATTTTGCCGAACAAAAAGCAGCTGGTTTTGAAGCCGAGCTGACTATCCTGACCAAAAAACCACTTGACGGAGCCACTTACGATGTTCACAATCCGCGATCACGTAGCAGTAAGCTACGGGTAGCAGTGAAAAAATAAAACAAAAAACGAGAGGGGCAAAAAATCATGCCAATCCACATCCCAGTACAAAACGCATCAGTAGAAACTAAGATTACTGTACGCGTTAAATAATTTCTGTAGTCGGTGAGTATTTGCACTCGCCGGCTTACGTTACCCATCCTTAAAAAAGAACCCTACGTCTCTCATGAAGAGAATGCTTATTAAGCATGGGCGGCGTAAGCCAACCTACGGTTTATAAAAACTTTAAAACAAAAAAGACCCACCACAATGTCATATCAACGAACACTCCAATTCCAAAATCGTCGGTCCAGTAGTTGGAACCGCAATCAAAACACGGTCGCGTTCACATCGGCCATCAAATTAGGTCCAATTGCGCATACGGTATTAATTGCCCTTATGATTACCGTCCTCGGTCTGATATACTTAACACAGGCAACACGAGCAACAGGATATGATTATCAAGCACAAAAGATTGATAGTGAAATCGCCGACCTCCAAACAAAAAAAGGTGATCTAGAGGTAGAGAACGCTCGACTGACTGCACTTGAAACAGTCAAAAACAGTAATGTCGCGAAGGCAATGACCGCCCCAGCGGAAACTGGCTACGCACGCTAAAAATATACTATATGAAACTTGAACTGCAACATGGCAGCCGCACACGAATACTCGCTATTTTAGTCATCGCACTAATGGCGATATTTGTGATGCGGCTATTTTATTTGCAGGTTATAAAACACGATGAGTACGTTGCACGGGCTCAGCAAGAGCAAGTCAAGCGACTGACAATTCCTGCATCGCGTGGGCTGCTCTATGCCATGGACGGCGACAAGCCTGTACAACTCGTTATGAATGAGACGGTGTATACGTTGTTTGCCGATCCACAGGTCGCAACCAACAAACAAAAGATCGTTGACGAAGTACGTAAGGTAGCGGGTGGTACGATGAGAGCAAATGCTATTGAGCTGCTTGAAAAGAAGAGTTCCCGCTACGAAATCCTCGCGACGAAGCTAACGCGGCAACAGGCGGAACTTCTCAAAGAAAAGAAACTGGCAGGAATTGGGTTTCAGGCAGTGTCACAGCGTGTTTATCCAGAGGGTGGGCTAGCCGCCCAGACACTTGGCTTTGTTAATAACGAAGGCATTGGTCAATACGGTGTGGAAGGTAAACTCAATGAGCGACTCCTATCAACCGGCGCAGTACACTACCGTTCAAGACGGCGCGGCATTCAACAATGCAGTTGTAACTCAGCCATATGAGCCGGGATCGGATATAAAGACTCTGACAATGGCCGTCGGCGTCGATAAGGGTGTCGTTCAACCAGATTCTACCTTCGTCAATACCGACTCGATCAAAGTTGAAGATCGTACAATCTCTAACGCGACAAAAGGCCAGACTGGAACAATCACAATGCAAACTGCGCTAAATTATTCTCTTAATACAGGGATGGTTACTGTTGCACAGCGCCTTGGTGACGGTAAGTCTATCAACCTTCAGGCGCGCAATACCATGTATGACTATTTTCATAACCGATTTGGACTTGGTGTAAAGACTGGGATTGAGGTTTCGGGGGAACAAGCTGGAACGATCATCCCCCCGACCAGCCAAGAGGGGAATGCGGTGCGATATTCTAATATGTCCTTCGGGCAGGGAATGGACCTTACGATGGTGCAAGTGGCATCGGCATTCTGTGCGGTTGTTAATGGCGGTGATTACTACAAACCAACAGTGATAGCTGGCACGATGAACGACGAAAAGACGAAGTTTGCTGAAGCGCCAATTGCGAGCCCACGTGCAGGTACGGTCAGTAAAGATACTTCAGAGAAGATGCACAAAATGATCCGCGAAGCACGTACGAAGTTTTATGGTAAAGACGATAAGCCTGGCTTTGATATAGGCGGCAAGACTGGAACATCGCAAACAATTGAGAACGGTAAGTATGTGGATAACCAAACTGATGGAACATATTTGGGATATGGGGGTGACGGAACGCCACGATATGTCATAATGGTACAAGTATCTGGAAAAGGTATGAATCTTCAGGGGAATAAAGACGCCATGCCGATATTTACCGATATTTCAAACTGGATGATTGATTATTTGAAACTGCAACCGAAGGGATAAACAAACAATGAACTCACTAACATTTTCACAACTCACTAATGAACTGATCGGCGTTTTTCTACTGAGCGTCGTGGCATTTGTTGTCGCAATGGCGCTGACGCCGGTGTATACCGATCTTGCATACCGTTATAAATTCTGGAAAAAACAGCGTGATACGAGTACCACTGGCGAGAAACTTCTTGTCTTTGTAAAACTGCACCAAGAGAAATTTAAACGTAATATTCCAACAATGGCAGGGGTGATTGGTGTTGTGTCAATCGCGATTGTGACGCTCACTATGAACCTTGACCGTGCAGAAACGTATCTGCCGCTCGCAGCACTGATTGGTGGGGGTATTGTCGGCTTACTTGATGACATTATAAATATACGCGGTCAAGGAACGGGGGTTGCTGGGCTTCGTTCAAGTGCCAAATTCCTTATGATTACCGCGCTCGGACTCGCACTTGGCTGGTGGTTCTTCCAAAATATTGGCGTTGATGCGATTCACATTCCGTTCCTTGGTGACATTGAGCTTGCATGGGCGATTATCCCTGTGTTTGCATTTG
>JACQGD010000029.1 GCA_016199685.1 Candidatus Saccharimonadota bacterium | reverse complement strand
GAGTGTCTTCTGTCTCGTGATATCGCGAATAATAACAACACAGCCACTGTCGTCATCGCCGAACTTACCATGAATAGGCGAGAGCTGTACGCTCAGCCTCATTACACTATCACTACTATCTTTCATCGTTATATCTTCACGAATAACCGTACCATGCATTTCTTTTGATATTTCGCGTATGCTCACGGGCTTGTTTGACTCGTCACTCACAATCAGTACATTATCGATACTTTTACCGACAAGCGTCTGGTTTGTATCAAAAAATGAAAGCGCAGCGGAGTTCTGTGATGTGATGCGACCATAGCGATTGAGCGTTAAGACCGTGTCACTAATACTATTGAGGAGTGTATTGAGCCTATTAAGCTGTACTTGCTCAGCCTGCTGAGACTCGGCGAGCTTGCGATTTCGCTCTTTTCCGTTAGAAATCATTTTTATCGCAACGTACGACACGCCAATAGTCGCGACAGCAACAAAGAATGACAGTATAAAATAGATCGAATAGACATTTTGCAGACTAGGCTCGTTTCTGTTGACATAAAATATGAGGCCGGTTTCGATCAGGAGAAGTACCGACGAAACTATAAACATATAGAAGCCGCTATAGAGGTGTGAGAGTATGATGACAACCGCCCAAAGCAGCACAAATGGAGTATAGGCTCCTATGTACGCTGAGAATGCAAAGAATCCTGCCACATTCAGAATAAGAAGCGTAAGATGGATTAGCCACTGTTTCTTCAATGACATAAGAGTCAATACGGGCAAAACACCTATGAAAATAATAACCATCAGAATCGTAAGCGTCTGGTTGTAAAGTGAGTTATAGAGATGGATAAGTGTAAGGCCAATGATCAACATGCCACATAGCACAAATAGGCCAGCATAAAAGAGCGCATTCCGCCGTGTTAATTGATACGTCGCATTCATATATTATATGAGTATACAAATTGTTTATGGTTAATGCGAGTGCAATATGGCATTTAGACGGTTTTTGTTATACTAATAACATATGAAGTCACTTAACCTAACAAAGCCGCACCTTATTGTTGTAGTCGGCATTCCTGGCGCTGGCAAGACATACTTTGGACAGCAATTCTCGACAACCTTTAATGCCCCGTATCTCAAATACGATGAGTCAGCCCTAGCGAACATTACATGGTGATTAGCGGTAAGCACACCTATGCCTCACAGGCAAAAAATGTTCTCCAAAAACTAACCCAGACCCGAAGCGAACGTGCAAGAGCAACGACGACGCAGGAACGCCCCAAAGCGCCCACGAGTCACACGTCGGCATCAAACCGCACGGGACGGATAACAATTAACTAGTTCATAGTCATGTCAACGATTACTGACGAAGAATTTGGGCTTATAACAATACGGCGAAGCTCGCGTTCGACCCACGTAAAGATTAGCGTCGCACCGAATGGGACACTTCGTGCATCGCTCCCGCTCTATGCTCCACTATTCATGCTTAAGCGACTTGTAAAATCATCGCGTGATGAACTGCGGTCGATGATTGATTCACAGCTCCCAAAATATACATTGGAAAATGGCATGGCCATTGGCAAGAGCCATACACTTGTCGTTAGCCAGACTCACAAACCGCTTCTTTCGGTTACTCGCAATAAACAGCAAATTAACGTTGAGCTTCCAGAAGGAGTTGAGCTGTCCGATGCAGCTGTAATCGAAAATGTAAGAGCTGTTATCATAACTGCACTTCGAATTGAAGCGAAGAGTTACTTGCCGAAACGACTCGCATTCCTTGCGCGCGATATGCAGTGCGACTACGAACGAGTCCGTTTTTCGCATGCCAGCGGACGGTGGGGAAGCTGTAGTAGCACCGGCACGATAAGCCTCAACATAGCCCTCATGAAGCTTCCACACGAACTTATAGACTATGTTCTCATCCATGAACTGTGTCACACAAAGCAGATGAATCACTCCGATCAATTTTGGGCACTTGTTGCTGCGGAAGATCCTTCATACAAACTCCACCGAAAGGCATTGAAACTTCACACGCCAAGCGTTTAATTGACAACACATACAAATACTTGTATTGTACTATTAGTTTTGAAACGAGTCGAATCAACCGATTTGCACTCTACGAAATGATGTTTGACAGGACACGAGAAGAGGACACGATGTGCGACGAGTGTGAAGCAGTGGCGTATGAAGAGCGACTTGACTATGGGTTGATCATGGAACAGATTCCCGATGGCTGGTCCGATAGCGACTTCCAATTGCAGCTCGACAGCGAGGTGCAACGAATTGCAAAGATTATATCTCAAAGAACTCGTAAAAAGAAAACGATACGCGAGATCAGGAGAGATGGCATCACCACGCTGAGCTACACGTATTACTTCGAATTCATACGCATCCCCTCCACCGACTACGCCGTTGGAGTCGACGAGAAGATATACGTCTACTCTCGCCTCAAGACAGGAGATAACGCTATCGTTATGCCCGGTGACATGTCCATACCCTCTTGGGAAGCATTCCTCGAGAAACTTCGAATAATCGGAGTGCCTTCCTGATCAAACATAAGTCCCATCGAGAAATCGGTGGGCAGTTTTATTTCAGCGAGACGGGGCGCCCTTTCCATGTGACGCGACCAGTTTTATACAACACAAAGCTTGCAGCTAAAAGATAGATCTCCCTTAGCATAATAAATGGCAAGCACAAACTTGTGACGCCGTAGTTATTTGATTTCACAACTCCTAAATACCATGCGTTGATAAACGAAATAAAGAGTGTGACAATAAAGCTCACTACCACGAGTAGATAATCAAGTGTACTAATTCCATATACAACGAAAAGATACGGAGTCAGGGCAATAATAAGCAGAAAAATTCTAAGCGCGATTCCGCCAAGTCCAAAATCCGGATAATAAATACGAATACTCGTTTCGTATTGCGATGAAAGCTTTTTTTCATACGACATACCGAGTACGTTGTTGGAGATAATAAAACGGTAGGTACCCTCGAGACTTAGCTGCTGCGCGACCTCACGCTCTGGCCGCACATTCTGAGCAACGCTCTTGAAGCCATTAAACTTTTCGCTGATAACACTTCGCTTGATCATCCACGCATTACTTGCCACCGCAGGCTTGGCTTTTGTATGACTCACGATATTCCAGAAATGTCGGAAGGTTGCAAATACCGCGCTCGAGCGCATGACATTGAGCCTAAAGGGAAGGACAGACACCATATCAGCATTTGTCTTTTGCATATACGCGACAAGCTGACTGATGCTATCGACCGAGAACTGAGTATCGACATCTGCAAAAATAACCAACGATCCACTTGATTCTCGGAGAAGGTCTTCAAGCGCATGATTTTTACCTAGCCAAGCACTCGGGAGTGGCGACCCTTCGACAAATCGAATACCTGAGTGTGCAAATGATTTAATGAGATGGCCTGTCGTGTCCCGAGAACCATCATCAAGCACTATGATTTCAAGCTTGGGGTAGTTAGAGAGGAGCGCATTTTCAAGACATGTTGTCATAGCGTGCATTTCGTTGCGGGCGGGGATGCAAAGACTTACCGAAGGAAGTGCATCGATATTGGTACGATTGAGCTCTGGAAGCTCTCCGCGAAAGAGCGTTAACACTCGTCGGAGCTTTATTCCTACCGCCGCTGTTACCAAAAACGCACACCCTATGAGCACATACATTATCATTTGATTTTAATATACCACAGCTTGACGAACCACATATTCTCATCTATACTAATCTTGACAGTCTGCATTAGGCAGACTTTTAATTTTGGAGTAAATAAGAGTGGCACAGAAAAAGAACGCCAGTCAAAAAAGCGAATCAACCGTGACGCGCATAAAAGCATCAGACACAAAGCCTGCTGCGATTAATGACGCGCCGAAAGAATCGATCGCTAAAGCACCGGAATCAACTACGCAGAAACAAAAAAAGATCAAAAAACCATCTGCAAAAGGCATCGCACGACCATTCGTTGCAACAGGGCGCTACTTCGCAGGTGCGTGGTACGAGCTAAAACAAGTTCGTTGGCCAACCCGACGCGCAACATGGGGCCTTACTGCTGCAGTACTCCTCTTTACGGCATTTTTCATCGTGGTGGTGATTTTGCTCGACATCGGGTTTAAATATTTGTTTGATTTAATGTTAGGAAAATAAGGAATTTATGTCTAAAAATCGATATGACAGCACTCGTCAATGGTATGCAATCCATACCTACAGTGGCTATGAAGAAAAAGTAGCGGATAGCATTCGTCAGCGAATCAATGCAGTTGACATGGCTGATAAGATCTTCGACGTAATGGTGCCAAAGGAAAAGCAAATTCAGATCAAGAATGGCAAACGCAAAGTCGTCGAAGCGAAAATCTTCCAAGGCTATGTACTTGTCGAAATGAAACTTACTGATGAGACATGGTATATTG
>JACQGD010000028.1 GCA_016199685.1 Candidatus Saccharimonadota bacterium | reverse complement strand
TTACGAGTCACAGTGTACTGCTTCTTGTAAATAGGATGAGTCTCACGACTAGTAACAGTGACGGTAATTGTCTTATCGCGAACATCCGATGTCACGATACCAGTCATTGTCTTGGCCATATTATTTACTCTCCTTTTGGCTCGCAAGCTCGTGCGCTCGGATAGCGCCGTGCAAGCGTGCAATTTCTTTACGTGTCACTGTCAAAACGCGAGGATTGACGAGTTCACCTGCAGCGTGTGAACGCTTAGCGGCGATTTGGTCAGCTTTCTTTGTAGCAAGCTCTTCGCGAAGTTGATCAAGTGTCTTCACTTCAGCGGCTTTTTTAGGAGCAGCAGTCTTCTTGGTTGTTTTTGTCTCAGCCATGATTATGCTTCCTCTCGCTTAATGAATTTAGTCTTAACTGGCAGCTTGTGTGCAGCGAGGCGCATAGCCTCACGTGCAACTTCTTCGTCGACGCCCTTCATCTCGAAAAGCACCGTTCCGGCTTTCACCTTTGCAACGAAGAATTCAGGATTTCCTTTACCGCTACCCATCTTTACATCCTGTGGCTTACGCGTCACAGGTGTGTGTGGGAAAATACGGATCCAGATTTTACCACCACGTTTGATATGACGAGTCATTGCCTGTCGAGCTGACTCGATTTGGCGACTTGTAATACGTTCGTTTGATTGGCTTTGGAGACCGTAATCACCAAAAGCGACGTAGTGACCGCGACTTGCGATGCCGCCGTTTTTGCCTTTGCGAACCTTTCGATACTTCGTTTTCTTAGGTAACAACATATCGATTAGCTCCTTTCGCCCTTATAGATCCAGACTTTGACACCAATGATGCCAACGCCAGGAGCATTTGCACGTGCAGCATGGAAATCGATATCAGCACGAAGCGTATGCAACGGTACTGATCCTTCGATAACTTTTTCACGACGTGCCATTTCAGCATTATTGAGACGACCGGCGACTTGGATACGAATACCTCGTGCACCAGCGGCCATAGTGTTTTGTGCAGTCATCTTCGTTGCACGACGGAAGTTAATACGTCGTTCAAGTTGACGAGCAATGTTTTCGGCAACAAGCTTTGCATCAAGTTCAGGACGCTTCACTTCTTCGATATTAATACGAACTGGGAGGCTCGCAATTTTTTCGATGTTCGCCTTAAGCTCTGTCACACCAGCACCACCGCGACCAATCACAACACCTGCTTTTGCAGTATGAATTGTCACAGTGATGAGATTAGCTGAACGCTCAATCTCGATACGGCTGATTGTTGGTCGGCTCGCAAACTTCTTTTCGATAAGTTCGCGGATCCGAATGTCTTCTGCAAGCCACTTAGCAAAGTCTTTTTTGCCAGCGAACCAGCGTGAACTCCAGTTTTTGTGAACTTGCAGGCGGAAACTGATTGGGTTTACTTTCTGGCCCATACTATTTCTTCTCCTCAGTTACTACGGCAGCTGGCTTTGCTTGCGCCGGCTTCTTAGGTTTCTCTAGACCAGTTACTTCAACAAGAATATTGCTTGTTTTCTTTTGGAAAGGAAGCGCACGTCCGCGACTTGCTGGCTTGAAACGCTTGAGGCGAGTACCAACAGTGACGGAAAGTGTTGAAATAACTAATGTTTTGCCGTCAAGCCCGTGAGTGTTTACGGCGTTAGCCTTTGCACTTTCGATAGCTTTTTTGACAGGAAGTGCAGCGCGTTTTGGAACGTGCTCCAGGATAACAAGTGCGTCTGCAACCGTACGGTTACGTACGAGGCCTGCAACAAGTGCCACTTTACGTGGAGCTTGGTCAACGCCCTTTGCATAGGCACGAACAGTTAATTGCTCAGCCATGACTACTTCTTATCCTTTCCACCGTGCTTGCGGAATTTACGAGTTGGGCTAAACTCACCGAGTTTGTGTCCAACCATATTTTCAGAAACAAGCACAGGTACGTGTACGCGACCGTTGTGAACAGCGATCGTTCGCCCTACCATCTCTGGAGTAATCGTGCTAGCACGAGCCCAAGTTTTGATGATAGTACGATCATCAGCGCCGAGAGCCGCCACTTTCTTAGCGAGCTTGGCGTCGATGAATGGGCCTTTTTTGAGTGATCGACTCATATATTACCTCTTCCTCTTCGCATCGTGGCGACTTTTAACAATCAATTTACTGACGTCTTTACGTCGGCGTGTTCGGTATCCAAGTGTCAATTGACCCCATGGAGTACGAGGTGGCTTACCACTACCGTGACGGCCACCGTCACCACCACCATGCGGGTGATCTGCGGCGTTCATAACAACACCACGGACGCCTGGGCGTTTGCCTTTACGGCGATTACGTCCGGCAGAACCGATCTTAACATTTTGGTGTTGAACGTTACCAACAACACCAAGTGCAGCTGTTGCTTCAAGTCGGAAGCGACGAACCTCACCTGATGGGAGACGTACTTGAGCGTAGTCACCTTCTTTGGCCATCAACTGTGCTTTTGTACCGGCACTTCGTACCATTTGCGCACCTTTACCTACTTGGATCTCGATCGCGTAGATCTGTGAACCAACAGGAATCTTAGAGAGTGGCATACGATTTGATGATTCAATAGGAGCATCTGGACCGCTAACGATCTGCTTGCCCTTTGTCATTTGCGTGTCAGCAAGAACGTAGTGATAAAGACCGTGTTGATCTTTAATACGTGCAATACGTGCTGAGCGGTTTGGATCGTATTCGATCTCTTCGATTGTTGCAACTGTTCCTGGAGCAAGCTTGTGGTTCATCAAACGGTGATGTCGTTTTACACCACCACCACGGTGACGAACGGTAATACGACCAGTGTTGTTACGACCAGCATTTTGCTTTTTGCTCTTAAGGAGACTTTTGAGAGGTTTCTTAGTGGTAATTTCACTATAGTCTTCGCTCGTCATTCCTCGTCGGCCAGGAGTAGTTGGGTTGTAAGCTTTAATTGGCATTACTTCTTCTCCTCTTCTACTGGCTGTTCAGCAAATACCTGAATACTATTACCCTCAGCGAGAGTAACGTAGGCTTTTTTGCTGTCCTTGCGCTTCGTTGTACCAGGGTAGCGGTTCTTACCGCGGCTGAACTTGATAGCTTTACCAGCTTGAACCAATGTTTTAATATTGGTTACTTTTACTTCGAACTGGGCTTCGACAGCAGCAGCAATTTCTTGCTTGTTTGCTGTGAGCGGCACAGTAAAGACATATACGTTATTTTGGCTCTGAGCATAGGCTTTCTCAGTAGCACGTGGGATTACGCTAATAAGTGTCATATTACGCCTCCTCCTTTACCAACCAGTTTTTGATAACTGGAATTGATGCTGTTGAAAGCACGATATGATGAGCGTTGAGGATATGATACACGTTGAGGTAGCTCGCACGGATCAATAGTACATTTTGTATATTGTTCGTTGCACGAATGAGCTCAGGTGTTTTTTCATCAACAACGATGAGTGTCTTACGAACAAGCTTGTTTTCATCGAGGAACTTCACAACTTCTGACGTCTTGCCAGTCGTCTTGATGTCTTTGACGATAATCAACTTTGATTCGTTCGCAACTGTCAGCGCCTGCTTGATAGCAACGCGCTTGCTTGTTGTGCTCAAACGCTTCGTGTAGTTTTCATTGCCACGAGGACCGAAAACAATACCACCACCGCGCCAGATAGGGTTTCGTGACGAACCAAATCGCGCACGTCCTGTACCTTTTTGCTTCCATGGCTTCTTACCACCACCGCGAACTTCACCACGTTGGAGTGTTGTTGCACTTGCTTGGCGGCTGTTAGCGAGGTAGCTATCGTATGCAAGTTTCAATAGCTCGTGGTTTGTCACCTCGACATTGAATACTTCGTTTGGTAGAGCAGTTTTAGCTGCTGGTTTAGTTGTCTCAGCCATTATGCTTTCCCTCCGATAACAATAAGACCCTTACGTGGTCCAGGCACAGCGCCCTTCAAACCAATAAGGTTGTTTACTGCATCAACATAGGCAACCTCGAGGTTCTTTACAGTAACGCGGTCATGACCCATACGGCCAGCCATTCGTTTACCCTTGAAGACCTTCTGAGGATACATCGATCCAATAGAACCTGGCTTACGGACGTTACCGTTACCACCGTGGGTGCTCTTGCTTGTATTAAAGTTGTGTCGTTTTACAGTTCCTGCAAAACCTTTACCCTTGCTTGTACCAGTCGCATCAACGATGTCGCCTAGTGCAAACTGGGTTACGTCGATCGTGTCACCTACCTTGAGACCCTCAGGTAGTTCTGCAACACGAAACTCCCGAATATGCTTCGGTGTCACTTTGGCTGGACTGGTGTGTCCAGCAACGGCCTTGCTCAGGTTCTTACCCTCACCATATGCCACTTGTACTGCGGTGTAACCGTCGGTATCGACAGTTTTGACCTGAGTCACAGTCACAGGGCCAGCTTGAATCAACGTCACAGGTACTGCGCGTCCATCTTCGCTAATGATTTGGGTCATACCAATTTTGGTACCGAGAAGTGCTTTCATATTGCCTTCATGCTCCCACTTAAAACTCTTGGTGGAAAGCGGTTTCTCATCTGTTGAGACCTACCAATTCACCAAGAGCAGATTGTTATTACGTAATAAGTTACCTCCTGAATATAGCACAGGAACAGAGGTAAGTCAACTATTTTTGACATATTCCCGACAATCTGCGAGTCTATTGATAATCGAAACTATTTATGTTATAATCATACTATGTACGTTCGATAGCTTGTCGGGCATGCACGCCCAGCTATCGAGCCTGGCTCTAGCCGGTCAACACAGAGGAGCAAAATGACGAGCGATGTACCCAAAGTCCCGAAAATGATGTTCGACCCCGCATTGAATACTGGCGAGGAGATCAACCTGACGGGAAGAATGGGCCTGGAGTCATTCAGACTAGACTCATTAGAGTCGCATCATGTTCTCATGATCCAAACGCGAAACAGCGTTTACATCGTGAAAAGCAGTGAAAGCGACATGCAAGGCTTCATTGTTGGAACAAACAGCACCGCCCTCAATCAAGGAGAAACTGGAATGCAGCCGTACTTCTTGGCAGAGTGCGAAAATGAAGTACGCGTCGACTCGAAGTGGCTCCTGCATCCTATGTGCGCGACGTCTCGTGTCACATCAATCGATCTGCATATGGATTCTGAAAAGATTCAAGAAGTGGCAGAGACTGCAGAGTCTTCACGGTTGAACTGATTTGCATACGTCGCAACGCCGGAGGCCTGCCCAAGCAGTGACCTCCGGCACGATCCACCCTATAACTATAGGGTTTTTCTTTTTTCACGATATAATAGGAACAATGGAACTTCCTCGCCACACTCAGCGCCCGTCTCTTGCCTTCTTCATCTTAATTGTTACGTCTGTTCTTGTTTTCGCTGCCACGTGGCTCCTATGGTTGAGTCCTCAGGAACAAGATACGACAGCCAAAGCG
>JACQGD010000057.1 GCA_016199685.1 Candidatus Saccharimonadota bacterium | reverse complement strand
GTCGATGAGGCGATTGCCGGATACGCTACTAAAATTAATGTCATTATGATGGCAGACGGTGGCGTTACGGTGACGGATGATGGGCGCGGTATCCCTGTTGATATGCACCCTAAAACCGGGCTTAGCACACTAGAAACTGCTCTGACAGTACTACATGCCGGTGGTAAGTTTGGTGGTGGTGGCTATAAGGTATCATCTGGTTTGCACGGTGTTGGGTCAAGCGTTGTTAACGCTTTGTCTACTAAGCTTATTGCTGAAGTTGTCCGTGAAGGAAAACTATACCGCATTGAGTTTGCACAAGGCGTTACTCAGGGTACACTTCAAAAACTAGGTAAAACTGACCGCGTAAACGGGACAACCATTATTTTCTACCCAGACCCAACAATATTCAAAGAAACAGTTGAATTTGATTATAAATGGGTTGTGAATTACTTGCGACATCAGGCATATTTGACAAAGGGAATTTACGTTGCGGTTAAAGATGAGCGGACTAATGAACGGGAAGCTTTCTATTTTGAAGGTGGTATCCAAAGTTACGTAAAACATCTTAACGTTGGTAAAGAGGTTGTTAGCGAAAATATATTTTATGTTGAAAAACAAATCGAAGATTCAATGGTTGAAATTGCTGTTCAATACAACGATACGTATGTTGAAATAGTAAAACCGTTTGCCAATAACGTCCTAACAGCCGAAGGTGGAACTCACTTGGTAGGTTTCCGTTCGGCTTTGACGCGCGTTATCAATGACTATGCTCGTAAAAGCGGATTGTTAAAAGAAAAAGAAGAAAACTTGACCGGCGATGATATTCGCGAGGGATTGACCGCTATTATCTTGGTTAAATTACCAGATCCTCAATTTGAAGGACAGACTAAAGCTAAACTTGGCAATCCAGAAGTTCGACGTTATGTTGAACAAGTGATGAATGAGTACTTCTCTTACTATTTGGACGAAAACCCAAATGTCGCAAAACGAATCGTAGGTAAGGCACTTTTGGCCGCTCGTGCTCGTAAAGCAGCTCGTGCAGCCCGCGATAACGTTATTCGCAAAGGCGCGCTCGATGGTCTTAGTTTGCCGGGTAAATTAGCCG
>JACQGD010000082.1 GCA_016199685.1 Candidatus Saccharimonadota bacterium | reverse complement strand
GCACGCGCTGAAGGAGGCGGATGGCATCATCTTCCTCTGCGATGCGCACGAAGGCATCGTTCCGGTGGATCATATGATCGCGGAACAGTTGCGCCCAGCCGGCAAGCCGGTCCTTCTTGCTGGAAATTCGATTCACCAAGATCGACGATTTATTATCAACGAATGGCATCGACTCGATGACCGTTTACACTATCGCATGCTTGATGTAACCGCCTGGAAGGTTGTCATGGAAGGGAAGTTCAAGAAGAAATTCTCGAAGCCAGAAGAGCACCGGGCGCTTGGTGATATTCGGGGAAGTATTATGGAACTCAAATATTATCTTGAGAAGATGAAGATGTAACTCATCTCGGGTATACTAATTATTATGACACATAAAGAATTTGAAGATTTTATCCTCTCTCAGCCAAAAGTGTGGCTTGATTATCCCTTTGGTGAAGGAACGGCTGTGTATAAATATGGAGTAAAACCTGAAGGCAAGATCGTTGCGATTGTTGCTGAGGGTACTAAGCCGCTACGAGTGAGTTTGAAATGTGACCCAAAGCTTGCTGAATTACTCCGAGAGAAGTATGAGACGGTCGTTCCAGGATTTCATTTGAACAAAAAGCACTGGAATACAGTTATTTGTAGTGGGCAACTTTCCCATGATGAGATTTTCGATCTTGCTCGATTGAGCCACAAGCTTGTCGCTGAAGGCTAGCTCGCGCTATCGTCGAACTCAGCAAATGATTTTTGAATAGGCTTGAGATTATCAGCCTTTGCTTTTGCGTAGTCGCGAATTGCCTTTGAGGCCGATGCTTTGGACATCTTAGTGAGCATACTTAGGAGAAGATCGGTTTGGTACGCCATTTCACGGGCGTATACTCGATCAAGATTGGCATTTAACTTTGCGTCGAGGAATTTTTCTGAAAGGTCTGTCGCTGCTGCGTTTTCGCTGGCCACCATTTTTTTGTCCATATCTTTGTTCTTGATGCCAGCTTGTCCAAGGAGCGTGCTCCCTTCGCTCGCTGCACCCGCGATCCACACCTGGTAGAGGCTATTCGTTGCGAGCACTTCACCGTTTTTGAGGTTTTTCTGTGTCGCTTTAGAGACGGTTTTCATATGTCCAAGTCGGACTGAAGTTTGCTCTAGGTCGGCTGTTTTTTTCGTACCGCCGAAAGCAACGATAAGGCTTACAGCAAGTACGAAGATGATACCAAGCCCAATGACCGCTTTGCCAAAAAAACCACTCAAAAAATTAGGGCGCGGTGGCGGAGGTGCTATTTGATCCAGATAATCAACTGCATATGTTGGAGTCGGCTGTGGGCCATAGCCGGGCTGTTGTGGTTGCTGAGGCTGTTGGGGTTGCTGCGGAGGGTACGGTGGTTGTGGACTAAATCCACCGGGAGATTGAGGAGGTGGTGTTTGTTGTTGACCGGGTTGAT
>JACQGD010000081.1 GCA_016199685.1 Candidatus Saccharimonadota bacterium | reverse complement strand
ATTGGAAGCAGAATTGCCGCAACCATACCACCTGCCGCTACGGCGAGTACGACCATTAATATTGGCTCAATCGACGTCGAGATGGTTCGGATTTGCTCATCCAGTTCGTCTTCGTACACTTTCGCTGTCTTTCCCATCATTTCCGCTATCTGGCCAGACTGCTCACCAATTTTGATCATTTGAGGGACAAGGTCAGGAATATAATCTTCAGGCTGCAGTGCAATAGAGAGTGCTTTGCCTCCTTTTACCTTTTCAGCAGCTTTATCAATTCCCTCACTGATAATGACATTGTTCACTGCTTCACTACTAATTTTTAGCATATCAAGCATTGCGACACCGGTCTGTAGCAACGTTTCGCTCGTTCGAGTAAAACGTGCGATATAAAGACGGCGGTACAATCCCTTGAATAAAGGTACATTCAGTTTGACAGTGTCCATCATACGAATACCATTATCCGTCTTTATGTATTGTATAAAGAAGTAGACAGCCACGGCGAGCGCAATAATGATAATGTACCAGAATTTGATAATAAACGCAGATCCAGCTACCATTACTCCTGTAATAAGGGGTAATTGCTGATTAAGATCATCGTAGAGCTTCTCAACTTGCGGTACAACAGTCAAGAGCATAAACCCAAGTACTGCAACGATCACGAAGAGAACAATGACAGGATACGTCATAGCACCTCTGATCTTCGATGTTGTCGCCGCATCCTTCTCTTGCTGCGCGGCCACTCGCTGAAGTGCTTCATCAAGCGTTCCCGACGCCTCACCAACGGAAACAAGTGCAAGATAGAGTTTATCGAATACTTCTGGATGTCGAGCAAACGACTCATGGAGTGTATGTCCACCTTCGATAGACTCGATAATATCTTGCACAATCGCCTTCATGCGCTTGTTTTGCGTCTGGTCAAGCACAGTTCGAAGGCTTTGGGAAAGTGGCAAACCTGCGCCAATCAGTGTTGCAAGCTGGCGCGTAAAGACAAGCTTATCTTTTGTTGTAATGCGGTTCGTAATTTTATCGAGAAAGCTACCATTTTCCTGCGCCTCCTCAATCTTCAGTGGTGAATAGCCTTGAGCAATGAGTAATTTCGCCGCAGCGCGTTCGGAGTCCGCCGACACAGTCGCTTTGACAACTTTGCTCGTCGCACTATCTTTTGCTTCATAGTTAAATTTACGCATTGCTACCCTCGCATCAACCTTTCAAACTCTGTTAAGTCAACCGCAAAGCTACGAGCATTGTCGTACGTCACCATGCCATTTTGAACAAGTCCAGCAAGTGTGCGATCCATTGTTTGCATTCCTTGATCGGCACCAGTCTGAATCACTGCGTCAAGCTGATGACTCTTTCCTTCACGAATGATATTGCGCACTGCAGGATCCGCGATTAAAATCTCAGCAGCAACAACTCGTCCGCCACCGATAGCCGGAACAAGGCGTTGTGAACAGATTGCCATCAAAATATTTGAAAGCTGCGCTCGAATCTGCGGCTGTTGATGCGGAGGAAATACATCAATCATACGATCAATACTCTGGGCCGCGCTGTTTGTATGTAGCGTCGCAAAAACAAGGTGACCTGTTTCTGCAATGGTGATCGCAGCACTAATTGTCTCAAGATCACGCATCTCACCGATAAGAACAACATCAGGGTCCTGACGTAAGCTTGAACGGAGTGCAGCCGAAAAGCTATAGGTGTCGTAGTGAATTTCTCGCTGTACAACAACCGACTTTTTCGACTTGTGCGTAAACTCTATCGGATCTTCAATAGTAATAATGTGCTGAGACTTCTCTTCGTTAATCTTATTCACGAGCGCCGCAAGTGTCGTCGACTTACCAGAACCTGTTGGACCAGTCACGAGCACAAGTCCGCGAGGATATTCAGCAAAATTCATTACAACTTGTGGCATACCAAGTTCACCAATCGTTTTGATCTCATTTGGAATCAAACGAAGTGCCGCGGCTAGGTTACCACGCTCATGATAGGCATTCACACGGAATCGGCCGAGAGTGCCAAATGCGAAGCTGAAGTCGAACTCTTTGTCTTTTTCAAGAATTTGTTGCTGGTCTTGATCAAGAATAGCAAAAATAAGTGACTCAACAGCTGGCTCGTCAAGTGCGTCGTACCCGGCGATAGGAATAAGCTCACCGTCAACACGCAACATAGGAGCAAGTCCAACCTGTAAGTGAAGGTCTGATGCCCTTCTACGGACAACTTCTTCGAGTAATATTTCAATTCTTAATTCTTGATTTTTCATTGCATCCACCCTACCTTTATTATGCCGTATCTGTTGTTACGCGATTTACTTCCTCAATTGTCGTGATTCCCTGTAGCGCCTTTAGATAACCATCTTGTCTCATCGTAATCATACCTTGTTCAACAGCTTTTCTCTGTATCTCCGATGATGTTGCATGTGCGACGATAAGTTGCTGGATTTCTTCTGTTACATCCAATACCTCGTAGAGTCCAGCGCGACCGCTATACCCTCGTGGTGTCGCAGGTGTATCTTTACCCTTGACTAGAGTATAAGCGCTTTGACCCGCAAGAGGCAAGTCTTTATATCCCAAATCTTCAGAAATCTTTACGACATCGGCTGGCGTCTTCGGAAGTATATGCCCAACGGTTGCAAGTATGTTCTGCGTCTCTATAGGAGTCGACTGGTATGTATCTCTATTGGGAGCAACACGGCGCACGAGTCGCTGACCAATAATTGTATTCACTGTACTTGCAATCAAGAATGGTTCGATCTTCATATCCAATAGACGTGGCAACACTCCGGCAGCACTATTCGTGTGAAGTGTGCTAAATACTAAGTGCCCTGTTAAAGCTGCTTGAACGGCAAGGTTAGCCGTCTCATCGTCACGAATCTCACCAACCATGACGACATCAGGATCCTGACGTAATATCGAGCGAAGTCCCGTTGCAAACGTTAGGCCAACATCACCATTAACTTGAATCTGGTTCACACCTTGCATTTTGTACTCAACCGGGTCTTCAAGCGTGACAATATTAACAGTGTCATCTTTAATTTCTTTGATCAACGCATAGAGACTTGTTGACTTACCAGAGCCTGTTGGACCAGAGGTCAAGACCATTCCATTTGGCCTACGGACACCTTTACGAATAGCGCGGAGTGATCGTCCGGCATAGCCCATTTCCTCGAGCTCAAATGTATTACCTGATTTATCAAGAAGACGAATAACAACCTGTTCACCCCAAACAACTGGGCTAATTGCAATACGAAGATCGACTTCTTTGTTCGCCACTTTAATTGTAAATTGACCGTCCTGTGGCACACGGTGCTCGTCAATTTTCAAGTTTGACAAAATCTTAATACGACTCACTAACGCCGGTTCAATAGACTTCGGAAGCTGCATAATCTCTCTAAGGATACCGTCGACTCGACAGCGGATCTTGAGCGTTTCCTCAAGTGGCTCTACGTGAATGTCACTCGCACGGCTTTTGACTGCATATTCCAATATAGTGCTCAGCGCCCGACTAATCGGAGAATCTTGAACGATTGTTTTAATCGTATTATTCTCGACTTGCCCAGCCTCTTTTTCGGATACTTCTGCAGCGATGTTAATCGATGAGAGGTCCGTTTTGTACTGATCTAGGATGTGGCGTACACCCGTTTCGGATGCCATGAATACCTTAATTGGTCGCTCAATACGATTTGCTAAATAATCAACAGCCTGTACGTTGCTTGCATCAACCATTGCTACCGCTAAACGTGCCATTACAAGACCTCTTAGCTATTGCCGTCTTTATTGGTCACCGATAATCACCTCTACCGTAGGATTGATCGCCTCTTTGTTAAATACAGTACTATCGGGCTGCACTACTTCGGAGCTAATTTTTTCAACTGTTTTCACTTTTACTTCGGCAGGCTTTGGACTACCAAGAACTGTGTTTGCAACAAAGTAGGCAAACAAAACGCTGAGTGATGCAATCATAATAAGTGCCGCTATGTCTGTTTTCTTCATGGACGTACAACCTCATCCTTTAATTCAATCGTTTTTGCTGGTTCGTAATATGCGTAGCCGGTGATGGTCAACAAACGCTTGTTGCCTTGACCCTCAACTGTCAGCGCCGATACGTTAATGGCACGAATTGATCGCTCCACGCGCAGAAGTACTTCACGAAGCGCATCAGTATTGTTAGCATCAACAGAAACGGCAAAGGTAAAGTTATTCCTAAACAACCCATCATCACTTGCAGCTGGCGCTTGTTCGGCGTTATTTGCAGGCTCTACAGACATCGTCTCGAGCGTCACACCGCTGACACCGCTAATAAGTCGAGCTTGAAGCGATGAGCCAAGTGCAGTATCGTTCGCATCGGCCGGGAGTGCATCAAGCACTGACTGCACCGCAAGATCATCATCCTTTAGACGAACGGATTTAAGGGCTTCGTTTGTATTGAGCACACGAATATTCTTTTCTAGCTCTGGAACTGCAGCGATATTTGATTCGAGCCGAGACTGAGTCTCATTTTTCTTGGCAATAACTTTGTTATTGAAAATAATACGCTGTCCTAAGAATAGACTAATAACGATGGCAAATCCGACGACAACCGACGCACCCGCTACCCACAAAAACATCATCTGGTTAGCTTTGGTAATTTGTTGTCGCTTGCGCATTCCTGAAACTTTTTTTCCGTCCATATTATTGACCCCCTTCTACGCCAGTAGCTTTTTCACTAAAGAGGCTTTGTGGTACTCGAAGATACGAATCAGTCACATTTCTTCGTGCTGGACTTTCAATTACTGCATTGCGAGATGATCGCGCAAACAATTCATCTGGATATTTGAAGTTCAACGTGAATCGCAACACTTTTTTACCCGAGGCATCTTCGCCAACACTTATGTCAGAAGTCGTCACGTCATTCGTGTCTTTCACCAGTGGAATGCGCTGTTCACTGTTATCTTCGTTTCGATAGACAATAGTGGTACCGACAATTGTCTTCTTGAATGCTTCTGCAGCTTCGTAAAGATTCGGCGCTTGACCTTCAATGGTGATCGTCTTCGTATCTGAATCAATTTTTGCGTTAGAAACCGTTACATTATTTGGAGCACTTGGATTAATCGCATCTAACAAAGGAAAAATACGAGAATCGATATTTTTTCCATTATGCATCTCAGAGAGCTTGCTCAGCTGATTTTGAATCGTTAGCGTATCAGATAAGTCAGTCACGTTCTGCAACTTCTTATTAGATTTCGTGATATTGCCGTCAATAATACCGCTCGTTACTGTCTGTGCACCGAGAACAAGGGCAAGGACGATAACAATAACAATTGCTGCAATGCCAACGACGAGCGCACCACTTATGACATAGTTGCGTGCACTTTGTGCCTTAAGTAGTTCTTGTTTTACGTCCGGTATAAGGTTAATTTCGACCATTACTTTATGCTCCTTTGAGCCAGGCCAACAACTGTTGCAAACTCAGCGCTGACAGATGCTAATTTCTGATCATCAGCAGGTACTTGCACCCTCCCCCATGGCGTTGCATTGACTGCAGTTATGGAAGTCTTTGACGATACATACTGACCGAATTGAGGAATTTCACTCGCGTATCCCGAGAGAAGGATTGCGCCAACAGGAGTAGATGGGTATCGTGTCTGGAAGAACTTGATTGTTTTATTAAGCTCAGATGCAAAGCCATCAAGCGTTACTTCGAGTGCATTCACGACTTGGCCCTCAAGTTTGTCCTGAGCGAGGCCAAACTTCAAGATGAACTGTCGCGCCTGGTCATCCTGAATATTAAGATTCTGAACAGCAGCACGAACCATTGTCGAAAGTCCGTTTGGAATAGTTCGAACGAGGCGGGGCATATCACCGTAGGTAATGGCAACATTCGTCGAAAGTTCTCCGATATCAACAAGCACCTGCGCTTCTTTTGCGCCTGGTGTAAGTATAGATCGGATCATCGCAAGTGAGTCTGGCTCTGCGGCAATAACATCAAATCCTAAACTCTCTACAAACTCGAGTCGTTCTTCTGCATATGCAGTCGATGTACTCGCGAGGAGCACTTCTTGCTGGGAAGGATCGTGAAGTGACTGGCCAAGCACAGCCCAATCAACTTTAGCCTCATCACTTGCCATAGGTATATACTCATCAATTTGATATTTGATTGCACTCCGAAGTTCAGCATCTGAAACAACCGGCATATCTACAACGGTTACAAATGTCTTACTTGATGGCAAGCCAATTGCAACAGTCTTGGTTTTTATGCCACTTTGACCAACGACAGTCATGATTACTTCACTCAGCTTACGCTTCGCCTCAACAGAACTTGCTTCCGCGATCTTAGCATCGATTGGAGCATAGCCATAATGCTTCAAAGTCCATCCATTATTACCGTTTTTCGTCAGTTGCACGACACGAACTGCCGTTGAACCAATGTCTAGTCCAAAAAAATCGCCCACACTTTTTATAATTGCCATATTATCCTTCATTATACACAAGCGTTTTGAGTTTACAAAGCCTATTTTACACTTACGCAGACGAATGCGAATAAACGTACTGCGGATGGCATCGAAATTGAAGTAATTGTGTACGCATTCGAGTTGCTGAGATGCTCTCGATCATACCTCAACTTGCCACTATCGTTCTTGCATAGGTAGCAACCGTACTACCACATCACTTTGCCGCGCTACTGCACCGTCTGAACAGGCTTAGCATCCTTTGGTATAGTGACCTCGGCTTTGCTATCAGGAGTTATCTGCACTGTTACCTTGCTTGTACCAGCGCCTTCTTTCAAATCAACGTCAATTTTCTTTATCTGCCGCTGCTTTGTGTCAACATCGAAACGGAACACCGCACTTTTTAATCCACTGGCAACTGCCTCAGTCGCACCTGCATCACAATCTTTTACCTGCGTATACTGCTTAGTGTCTTTTAGCGCATCTACAAATGTACCAGAAGCCGCTTTTACACTATAGACCGCACTATCTAGGGACGACGAATCGGTATGTATGTCAACAGCGTTCGATACAGTCATCGCCTGCATAAGCGTTCGTACCAGCGATGGATCATTCTGAGCTTTCTGGAGCAAACCTACGACACATGAGCTCCCCTGTCCGATCGTATCAATACTAGTAACCGTCCATTTTGCTTTAAAATTATCCTGCACAGCTTGTTGCGTATCGGCATTCATACGGTATGCCTGATTAACAATTTGTCCGTCATCGACAGTTTCATAGATGTAATATGCTTTTGCTGATCGGTCGAGAGCAACTTTGCCTTTGACTGCCACTTGGTAGTCACCTTGACCAAATGAGGCAGCTGCATCGGCGGCATAGCCCTTATTTTTTTCATACGAACCTTTCAGCGTTGCACTTTTCAGTCCAGTTTCACCCGAAGCTTTCGTATAACTAATCGTATAGGTAGACTTCTCAACACCGATGCTGTTGACAATACTATCGGTGAGTATTTTTTGCGGTGAATTGTGTATCGTATACGTAACAATCGCAGCCACGCTTACCCCAACAACAGCTAGTATCGCTGCTATCCCGATGATCACTGTTTTTCGACGGAAAGTGCGGGTTGGGGTTGGCTGTTTTTGTGTCGTGTCTTCCATGAGTAGTATATTCCTGTTTATTTACTATTAGAATTTTGGAGGTAACTCGATTTGATGCGTCGTCAGTGCGCGGCGACCGTTCGAGTCATACTGCATTGCCCATAGATAGGCATCAGCCCTGCCGTTAAACACTTCAGCAGGCGCACCTGGGTCGCTACTGTCAGAGCCAGCAGTGCGGTTAAGCAGAAGCTTGCCTGTTAGAACCGGACCGTTAACCTGTAGCTGGTCCTTGCAGACATTTACTGTTAAGTTCCGATCAGAGGCTTGTCGTGGAGCGCATGTATCGATCGTGCCATCTGTTGCGTTTGCAATTAGCCAGGCATCAACATTCTTTACTTCTTCAGCAATCGAGATATCTTTCGCAATTATCACTACCTGGGGAATATCTTTTATCGAAGCAAGCGAGTCGGTCGTATATCGAATATCATTTTTAAGAATTACCTTACCGGTAGCAATAATAATCACCGTCTTGCCTTTTGGTATAGTGCCTCCGCGTATCTCCACAGGCGTAGCGCCATTACTAATGACGTATGGTTTATTACTACCAGTCAGTGCAGCGAGATCTATCGAGACCTGTGAACCTGGTACGCCTTGCGTGTTTCGATTCAGGTATTCACCGATTTTTTTAGTATTCGTAAATGAACTCGCTGATGCAAATGACCCGAACGTCCCTAGAGTATTAGCAAATGTCAGCTTACTCCAAGAGGCTTGTGGTGACCCTTCGGCAACGCCTCCAGCAAGACCTGATGCCGTTGCAAATCCAGTCGATGCACCGGCAGAGAGCGATGCATATTCACCCCAGCTTCCAAATATCTTTGCCGTGCTCGCTACCGTAGCGACTGAAAGCGATGTAGCAATCTTACCACCGACGCGAACATCATTGCCCTGCACTTGCACCTTCGGAAGCTTACTCACTGCAGATGAATTACAGACGAGAGGCGAATGACGCCATACGACTGCTGTCGATATATACGGTGCGTAGGTATTGACCGACAATGCATAGCAAACTATTTGATCATCTTGCAAGCCAGTAACCGGTGGAAGAGAGGCTGGCAATGAACTACCCGACCTGAATGTACCGTCAGCATTGAATATTGTATTTTTTGTTGCATTTCTCGTCCCGCTTTGAGCCACAATTTCACAAGCTATGCCAGTGTTGCCGCCCGCTCGTGGCTTAAAGTATGCCGCGGCATTGCCGTTGCATGGCACTTGATTACTTATGCCGCCATCGGGGTTAGGTTTAGTACCGTCGGCCTTCAAAACGACTTTCGTAATCTGCCACTGTGTGTCTTTAGTATATGTAGGGTTTCCGCCAGCAAGTGGACCTTGGTTCACTTTTGGCGTCACTTCAGGGACTTTTCCTACCCGCACTTCTCCGCCGTTATTGAGTGTAATCGTTGGCATTAAATTATAATTATAGGCAATTTCAGCACATGCCATATTATTCTTGAATGACACCGGACCATACGGTATAAAAGGAATACCTGGGTACGCCCCTGGCCATGGAATAATATTATACCCACCAACACTCACCGTCGGGTATTGACAGAAGCGATTACCCGGAACATCAGACCCTGGCCCACTTAATGTTACCGCAGGTGTATTCCAGTGTTGTACTGACTGACCATAGCCAAACTGATAAATGAGCGAGGCACCTAGAATAATAAGTGGCTCTTCCCACAACCTATCGGTATATCGCACATTTTTGACCGTTAAAGCATGTGGCTTCAAAGTTGTTCCCGTCGAGTCAGTACCGTCGAAATAACGGTTTTTAATAATGACATCTGTCGTATATCCAATATCACCACCATTCCAAACTGATGAGCGAAACTGAACAACATCTCCAGGATATGAATAAATAACCTTCGTAAGATTCTTTTGCTGACCCGTCGATCGATCCATGCCTGAGACAAGTGCTTCACCACGAGCTGCAAAAAATGTTGCGGAAGCGGTGTGTGATATAAGCAAATTTCCAACTCCAGCGATCGCAATCACGGCTACACTGTACTGCGCAACTATCAATAGCCTCTCTGAAAGAGTCTTGTGAATACCGGAAGGAAGCATAAACGTTTTCATAATGTCATGATTATATCATAGACACCTCCTTACAATACTAATGTAAGCGAACAAACAATACGCTCTTGAATGTTTATCTTTAGCGCAAACTAACTGAACTCAATACAGGGAGTGCATCGTCAAGTTGACTTGCTTCTGTACATACGGTTTGGACTTCTACGTGCGCATCGCCGAGTGATACAAATCCGAGTGCATTGCCGCGCATCATCGAGTTATCGCCCTTAGCTTCATAATCATATTGATGCAAGTCATACCTTCTATCGCCCTCTGATGTTCTAAGAGAAAGCTTCTTGACGCCCACTTCCCGCACGACCATATCTCCGAATTGAGTGTTATTTTTAAGTTTTTTAGAAACAGCGGCTTCCGGTTCGACTGGATACTTTCTATAAGATAGCATAGCGAAACAGTTGCCCCCGATCATATCTTTCGAACTATCGCACTTTTTGAGATCTTTACACTGATGAAGTGATATATCGGCGACAGGCAGATCATCTTTTGCCGCTTGGTCACCCGTGAAGCTACTGGCATCAACCCAATTATTCCCTCCAGAATACCAGCCTGGCATGGTACTTTTATCAAATACAAACATTGGTGTATTTTTATTTATGCGATCCGCCTCACCTACTGTAGTGTTTGTCTTGAACAAGGTATAGACACTCATTCCACCAACAGTAAGAACAACGAGTAACACAGCAAACACAGTACCAAACAAAATCTTTTTATTGCTATAATTCATAAAAAAAGCATACCACACCTTTAGTCTTCGATAGGCATTTCTACCCCTGTTGTGATAAAATATAGTATATGAGTTTATCTATCGGTATCGTCGGCCTCCCAAATGTCGGCAAATCAACCCTGTTCAATGCACTAACAAACGCGGATATTCTTGCCGCTAACTATCCGTTCGCGACGATCGAGCCAAATACTGGCATCGTACCCGTCCCAGACCCGCGACTCGGTGAGCTACAAAAAATGTATTCAGCTGACAAAATCATTCCCGCAACCGTTACCTTCGTTGACATTGCAGGACTCGTCGCTGGCGCGAGTAAAGGTGAGGGTCTTGGTAATAAGTTTCTCGCGAATATTCGCCAGTGTGATGCGATCATCCATATCGTTCGTGCCTTCGAAAATGACAGTGTCTTGCGGCACGATGAAAGTTCGGTCAACCCAAAAAATGATATAGAAATCATAAATACCGAGCTTATATTGGCCGACATTCAAACAATCGAAACACGAGCCGCGAAGCTTCATAAAGATGCGAAATCAAAACCTGCTGCAAAAGCGCAGCTTGAGTACATTCAAACACTGCTCGTAAAACTACAAGAAGGGACACCACTCTCAACCATCTCAGATCTCGATACTGAGCTCATCGGTGATCTTCATTTACTTACCGCAAAGCCAGTCATCTATACATTCAATGTCGACGAAGACACTCTTAATAATGATACAAAGAAAAGCGAGCTTTCAGCACTCGTCGCACCGGCACGAACAATTTTTGTGTGCGCACAACTTGAAGACGAAATCAAAGGACTCACATCTGAAGATGCGGCTGAACTCCTGGAAAGCTACGGCGTACAGGAAACTGGTTTACAGCAGATGATTCACACTGCCTACGATACGCTTGGCTTACAAAGCTATCTTACGGCTGGACCAAAAGAAGTTCGTGCTTGGACAATCAAACAAGGCGCAACAGCACCACAAGCAGCTGGCGTCATTCACACTGACTTCGAACGCGGCTTCATCGCTGCCCAGATCGTCGACTATACAGAACTCCTCGCCGCAGGTTCAGAAGTTGCTGCGCGTAATGCAGGTAAAATTCGTACCGAAGGCAAGACCTATGTCATGCAGCCAAACGATATCGTTGAATTTCGATTTAACGTATAAAAACTACTTCAGTAGCTTGAGGAGATAAAAGCGCTCTTGATTTCCCTTGGCGCCGGCAACGTCACTATCTCGCTTATCAAGAATCACAAAATACTGCTTTGACCATACTTCGAAGTCGCGTAAAATCTGACGACGAACAGAATCATTTTTAATTACACCCTTATTCACCTGCTCTCTTCCCGCTTCAAACTGCGGCTTAAGCATTGCAACAATCTGTGTTTCCGGACCACTTAGTTCACGTGCGATGTGAGGTAAGATCTCTCGAAGGCTAATAAACGAAACGTCCATTACAATAATATCTGGCTTCTTCTTGAGGTAGAAATCTCTAATATCTGTTTTCTCATGGAGCTCAATCTTTGGATGACGACGCAGCGATGGATGTAACTGATCCGTCCCAACGTCAACTGCATACACTTTTTGCGCACCATTCTGCAGTGAATAGTCAGTAAACCCTCCCGTACTACTGCCGACATCAAGCACAAATTTCTTACGAAAATCAAGCTTTAAAACTCTCGCGACACTTGCAAGTTTTAATCCTGCCCGACCAACATAACGTTCGTCACTTGTGACCGATATCTTGCTGTCTTCACGGACGAAGACTCCCGACTTATTAGCGACTTTTCCATCAACCAGTACTTTACCGAGTTTTATCCAACTTTCAGCTTGCGAGCGGCTTGTCACAAGCCCGCGCTTTGTCAGTTCTATGTCGAGTCGTTGTTTTGTCATTTATCCTATTCTACCCCTGTTAGAGAGTTTTGTCGAATTTGCACCAAAGAAAAACGACCTCAGTACGTGTATACCTAGAGGATCACCCTAGTCTATACGCGCACCGAGGTCGCAGTTCAGAACTTAGATACTCGCGCAGTTGTTCTGCGTAGGAGCATCGATACCACTTTGGAGCGTACGATCAATTGCCGTGAACTGATCAGGTATCGCGGTCAAGGCAGCAATACCATGCTCGCCGAGATACTCACCATATGTCACCGCAACGCCCTGCTCACACTGAATCTTTGCAAACCGGCGTGCCGGCTCACTTGGAATCCAGAATTCGTGCGCTCCATTAAAAATGAAGAGTGGAACGGCAGATTTGCGCCGCATCATATCACGCTGTTCCTGAAAAACTTTCTGCGCGAAGTCCGACGCATACGGATCGCCGTCGTTGGTCAGTACCCATGTTGGAATCAGTGTCCCGATGAGTGCTTCACCGATCACACAGGCGTCCTTATACGGCGACATGATGAGCTGCAACGCGGCGTTGTTCGCTTCTAGAAATCCTTGAGGGTGCGACCGGAGGTAGCCGATCGTTGCACCGTGAAAGATTCCCGATGCCAGATTAGCCGGTCCATCCATACTCCATGAGAGTACCTGGTAGTCAATAGGATTGCCTCCCATGACTGCCAATTTGATGTTCTTGGCGAGCTCTGGAGCATACGATGCAACTTCAAGCGCAGTACCACGAGTTGCAATAGCGCCTCCGGAATACCCATTGACGACCATCGCACTATCTCCGTATTTCGGGTCGAACTGCTGCATTGCGCGGATCGCATCGAGCGTGATTCGTCCGGCAACGACCGGTTCTGCGTAACTCATTCGCGGACCTTCATGATCCGGGATCAGTACCGCGTAGTTGCGTAGCACTGCAGCTTGAGATGCTGGTGGTATGAAATCGGTCGGATTTGTCGCGAAATTCAACCCATTTTTCAGGGTATAACTTGGCGTACAGGCCCTTCCGAGTGCATCTATCGGTTTCTCATCTACAAGCACCGGTCGTGAAGCGCTTCCGGTCCATGGTGTGTTCGGCACCACGAGTGATGCCGTCGCGTATGAATCAGCTCCACTACTATCGGTGGTTTTAAACTTGAACTGATATACGCGAACACCACCGGGAGTTGGAAAAAAGGCCTCCGCCTTAGCCGTCACCTCAACAGAATTTCCGATAATCTCCCCGTTTGCATACGATGCCAAATCAGCGGGCCATTCATCGAAAAACGCGTCTCCGACTGGAGATGGCTGCATGAGTGCGTACAGGTCTTCCGAGATCATCGGTTCACCTGAGTCACTTTGCGGTATCTGGGCAATCGGAGGAGTTTCGCCGACAATTTGTGGTGGATTCGGCGGCGGAACGATGGGGTTGATGAAATCTCCCATCTTTGGCAGCTGGTCAAGCGCACCGTCAAGTTGAGCTTGGAGCTGACTCTGAATCTGCCCCAAATCAACTGGCGGCACCAGTGGTTGCGCACTCGCTCGTCCGGCAAAAAGTGCACCGGAACTAACGAGAATAACTGTGAGACAACTCAATTGAACCTTGCGAACGAACGACATTGTTCGATGCATAGCTCATCCCTTCCAAAATGGAGTGGTTCTGTTCTGAATTGTTAGTCTGACAGCGCTAAGCATGCTTACAGACTAGTCTGTAAAGCGCAGCACTGCAGGACGAAAGAACTCGCCTGCAGCGTTACATGACAGCAATGCTGTCGGCGTGTGGGTAGTATACGCCTATCGTACGTATGAAGTAAACCTTAAGTAGGTTACTTCTTGCGTTCGCGGTACTCGCCCGTTGTCGTATCGACGGAGACGATATCCCCGACCTTAATGAATGCAGGTACTTTAATGACGAGTCCAGTTTCAAGCGTTGCGTCTTTGAGAACGCTACTTGTCGTATCACCCTTTACTACATCTTCGGCATACGTCACTGCAAGATAGAGGTTTTTTGGAAGTTCAACATTTATCACCTTTTCAGCAAAAAATTGCAAGCTTAATTCATCGCCCTCTTTGAGATACTGCGCAGCCGTATCGACAATCTCGACATTGAGTTGAAATTGCTCGAATGACTCAGGATCCATAAAATGAAAATCATCACCATCCGTATACAAATATTGTACAGTTTTGTTCGTGACTTCAGCACGCTCAATTTTATCCTGACCCTTAAATGTTTTCGGAATGACGCTCCCATCAATCAGATTTTTCAACTTCACATTGACGATTGAACCACCACGACCCATCACTTTCTGATTATAGTCAGTCACACGGTACGGCTTACCGTCAATTTGGCATACGACGCCTTTTTTAAGATCAGTTGGTTGATACATATTGTCTCTCCGTATTAGTAATTAGAAGTTAGTAGTTGATAGATAGTAGCTAGGCCAAACGCCCAACTACCAAATATCACCTACCAATTAGCCCTGTGTTACGAATGGTAACAACGCCAAGTGGCGTGAACGCTTGATCGCAACGGCAAGCTGTCGCTGCTGCTTTGCGCTGAGGCCAGTCTTTGCAACTGGTTCAATTTGACCGTATACATTAATGAATCGCTGCAATGTTTTGACATCTTTATAGTCAAAGTATGCAGGAGTGTCTTTTTTAAATCGTTTTAGTGCCATAATGTGTCTCCTAGAATGGAATCTCAGATAGATCGATAGGCTTATCGTCAATATCTTCGATTACAACATCTTTGTTCTTAGTGTTTGAGCCTGAATCAGAAGATTGGCTTGGAGCTGAACCACCATCACCGTTAGGTCCGTCAAGGAACGTGACGTCAAACGCGACGACTTCTACTTTCGAGCGCTTCTTGCCTGACTCTTTGTCATCCCAGCTGTCTTGGCGCAAGCGTCCCTGTACTAAACAGCGGCGTCCTTTACTCAGATACTGCGCAACAAGTTCGCCAGTCTTTTCCCATGCCGTAACATCGAAAAAGTCAGCCTGATCGTCTTGTGTTCCGCGGTCGACAGCTAGACTAAAGCTCGTGACTGTCTTGCCGCTTGGTGTTGTTCGTGTTTCTGGGTCGCGTGTTAAGCGCCCCATTAACATTACTTGGTTAATTCCTCGTGCCATCTCCCTATTCCCTCTCTCTTTAATTCTTATTCTTCGTCGCGTGATTCGTTGCTTGCTTGACGCTTTTTGTCTTCAGCGAGTAGCTGGCGACCTTTTTCATCAACAGAAACAAGTAGGTAACGAAGCACTTCTTCAGTAATGTTTAGCGTGTTGCTAATCTTTAGCGGCGCTTCGGCTGGCAACTTGACGTCCATGTAGACGTAGATTGCGAAATCTTGCTTATTGATTTTGTAAGCAAGCTTTTTCTTGCCCCAGTTGTCTTCGGTTGCAATTTCACCACCAGCGTTCTTGATGATATCGCGCACTTTTGTAAGCGCAGTCTCGATATCAGCCTCAAGATCCGGGTGAATCAGAACTGTAAGTTCGTATTCTTTCACAGAGTTCCTCCTTTGGAATCCATATGGATGCTTATATCAGGTATAAGCTGAGTTAATAACCCTATTAGTGTACTAGATAACAGAGATAATTACTAGAGTATAATTTGCCAATTTCACTATTTGATATTCTACTATTGATTGTCTATTTACGACTTACTTGTTACAATATAACGGTCTGGTCAAGGCATCCGCCACGACCCATCTCTCATCAATAACAAAGTTCATAAC
>JACQGD010000096.1 GCA_016199685.1 Candidatus Saccharimonadota bacterium | reverse complement strand
GATCGTGACACTCTGGACTGACCCGAGGGTGCTTTAGTGACAGGAACGGAATAGTTCACGAGGACGTGTCGGTTTTGTATAACTATAATTAATAAAACCGACCAGCTTTTAGGCTGTTCCGCAGTGACCGTTCCTGACAGTAAAACAGCCCCGGAGGAAGGAAGCCGTCACAAAGTTTTTGTTTCTTTTGTCATACAAAAGAAGAACCAGTTGACATATCTCCAAATAAAAGCTATGATACTCACCGTGCAGATGTGTGCGCAGCGGAGTGTATATAAAGTTGTTTTGTATGTCCTCCGCTGGGCACTTTCCTGCCGTTCATTGATAGTTTATGGACAAATAGGTAAGTGCTACAGCGCCACGGGTTGTGGCGCAGCTTGGTAGCGCACCCAACTTGATTGGGTGGTCGCAGGTTCAAATCCTGTCAGCCCGACCGCTTTTTTTGCGAGGGATGACGGGCGCAGAATACTGTACCCGTCATCCCAAAAGCTTTACCTGTCGTAGCGGACTTCGCTCGACAGTTCATTTCATCCATTAGGAGATGAGTAGTATGGGCTGGCTCGACAACAACAAACCGGACGATGATTGCAAAAGCTGCGGTGGAACTGGCTCGAAAAATGGTGGCCTCGGCAACCAGGTGACATGCAGTGTATGCCACGGCTCTGGTAAGAAGTAGGATCTCTCATGGCCTACGACAAAGAAAAGCGATATATCCAGGATCAGATAAGTCGAGGCAATCGAAAGTTCTCGCGGAGTAACTCTCACGTTCAGACATTGTTGAGAGCCGCTGAGAACCAGTCTGACGTCGAAAGTTTCGTGCAGTCAGTAGATCTTCGCAGTAAGCTTTACTGACTTCACAGGAGATAATCCTTTTTATACGAAGGACACGCAATCCAGCGCGGCGGAGTCAAATCCGCTTTCTCCACAAGGAAAGGATCACCGTCGCGGCCGCAGATGCCCAGGTTCATATGCGGCCGTTCCTTTCCCTAGTGAGTAGACGGACTGCAACGTCTACTCATGCAGTCAGTGACCGCACCTCAACCACCCCCCTGCGCGGGGTGCGGTCACTGTCCTGTTTGTTCAAAACTATCAATCGGCCCGTTTCATTCATTTGAGACGGGCCATTTTCTTTGGAATTATTTCATTCACCACCTATTAAAAAACCTGAAAACGTGTTATAATTGTATAAATGACATCTTTTGAGCAAAACGCCAACCAGCCTTTATCAAGCCCGGAATCTGCCCAAGCCCTTGATGCGTACTGTGAAAAGATAACTGATCAAGTTTCCCCAGAGGAACGCCTTCGTCGCCAAGAGCTAATCGCCAGTTCAGCACTCGCCGATGCTCGCATGCACCGAGACGATGATCAGATAATCGGAACGATTGACGTCGAAGCGTAGGGTACTATGAATAACTTTTGGCACGATCTTCCACGCCCGTTTTTTGTCCTCGCTCCTATGGAAGCAGTGACTGATGTTGTATTTCGCCATGTTGTCGCTCAGGCCGCCGCACCAGATGTATGGTTCACTGAGTTTACCAATGCAACTGGATGGGCGGCAGCAGGGGACAAAGCGATTGGCGGACGACTCGTCAAAACCGACGATGAAAACCCCATCGTTGCACAACTATGGGGCTCGCAACCTGAGGCCATGGAAAAACTCTCACAGCACTGCGCAAAGCTCGGTTACCAGGGCATCGACATCAATATGGGCTGTCCCGATTCATCGGCGACGAAAAGTGGTGGCGGCTCGGCAATGATTCTCAATCCAGAGAACGCAGCAGCAATCATCGCAGCCGCAAAAACGAGCGGACTGCCCGTGAGTGTCAAAACTCGCCTTGGCTACACCCGGATGGATGAATGGCGCGAATGGCTCACACATATATTCAACCAAGACGTTGTTAACCTCACGATTCACCTCCGAACTAAAAAAGAAATGAGTAAAGTCCCAGCACATTTCGAACTCATAGCTGAGATCAAACAGCTCCGCGATGAGATCGCGCCGCAAACATTACTGACAATTAACGGTGACATACGAGACCGTGCACATGGTATCGAACTCGTCGAGAAGTACGGTGTCGATGGCGTTATGATTGGGCGTGGTATCTTCCACGACCCGTTCGCATTTGCACATACTCCCACAAAGCCAGACAAACTGACACTCCTCAACTTATTGAGCACACAACTTGATCTTCATGACGCGTACGATGCTTTGCAACCTCGTAAGTTCGATCCGCTAAAACGATTCTTTAAGATATACGTACGTGACTTCGAAGGTGCAGCTGAACTTCGCGATCAACTCATGCATACAAAAACTACCGCAGAAGTGCGGCAGATTTTGCAAGCGATTCAGTAACACCTATGCTTACTTACCGGCACCACCACCTATTGAACCACTAAATTCAAAACTCGCGAGGCTATCGATAATTCCGCTAAGACCATTTTGAGCGCTATCCATTGCGGTGATATTGAGCCCTAGCTGTCCAAGAATTGTCTGGAAGATTGCGGCCGCATCTTTGAAATTACCCGTTGCCAAAGAGACGAGGAGCGCGACGATCGATGCGATGATTGCAGAAATAGATTGGATCAACTGGTCGATACCTTTGAGTTGCTCCTGAAGACCACTGACATCTGCGTCGGCCGCACCAGCTTGGTCTATTTTCGATTGTGCATCATCAGCCAGCGATTCCAATTGATCGGCTGCTTGCTTTTGAGTGTCGCCATCTTTGAGTGTATACGCCGCGGCATTGGAGTTAGTATACTGCTCATATTGGCCCTCAACACGTGTTGCGAGTTCTTTTGCCGATTCATAATCTTTTACATTGGCGATCTCTCTTTTGAGATTGTTGAGCGCCGTACGGCTTTCCGTCAATGTCGCAAGAATCGTCTTTTTCGCATCAAGCGAGAGGAGATTGCTGCCTTCGACGGCTTTGATACCTTCGTTTGTTGAAGCGAGTCGTCGATCAACTTCGGTTTTCATTTTACTGACAAGACCCTTGAGCTCATTACTTGCAAGCGCAGCTGATTGGGCATTCACTGGCGCTTGGACAAGAAGAAGTGCCGCCATAAATGCAATCGATAGTGTCTGTACTATTTTTCGTCCGTTAAAGATTTTGAAAATTGTCATGCTATTCACTCACTTTCACACGCTTAGACGAATCATTGACCGCTGCCTCAGCCTCGGCATGCGCTTCTTTTGCCTGTTTGACACTCTCAGTAAGATCGTTCCTACTTTGATTGAGCGATTGCTGTGATACTGTATCACTTTTACCATTCGATGCAGTGTCAGTTGATTGAGTATCGGCTGCCTGTGAGCTGATCTGTACGACAGCATATACGGCGCCACCTATAATGACCAACGTCGCAAATACGATAAGAGATGCGATGAAAATCTTTGTTTTTGATTTATTTTGTGCAGATTGCATACTATCCTTTTTGTTTATATAAGACTATGCCTGAATTGTATCGTAGATGCTTATGGTATGCAACTCCCTATCAGATGTACGTCGGAGGGGAGTGATATTGCAACAAAATCATCAATCTGCCATAGTAGAATACAAAGTAAGGAGACGTAAATGCCACTTAATATTCGAAATTTACGAAATACAACTACCATCTTGAGCTTACTCGGGATACTGAGTATGTGTATGATCGTTGCATTTCTTATAGCGCTGCAGAGTAAAGTACATGCAGCATCTCCTATCGTAATTCCACTCACTCCTTCCGATAATTCGTATGCGACGAGTACTGTTTCGCTCTCATCAAGAGTAGACGGCCTTGAGCCTAGTCAGTACGAAATGTTCTGGGCGATTGGTGACGGAGAATGGAATCGTATGACGACAAATGTTTCGACGAAACTGTCTTCTGCAACAATCGATATAGCGAACTGGAATTGGCGAAGCGACAAACGCTATACGATTCGGTTTATCGCACTCCAAAAAAGTAATTGGACACCGATTGAGCAATCAATCGTTATCAATAAAGGCGAAGCTCCTTCGACATCAGTCCAACCATCACTGCCGCTAGTAGGAGCGCCCGTAGCTATCGATAAACTATTTGTCGACCCTCAAACAGTACCAGCTCAAAAGCTTGCTGCAAGCCCTAGCAATCCAGCCCTGCAGACCATTGCGACGCAACCTATGGCACAATGGTTCGGCGATTGGAACTATTCTGTTAAAGATGATGTCAAAGCGTACGTAGATCGTGCATCGACCGCCGAAGCGATACCAACACTCGTGCTTTATAATATTCCAAAGCGTGATTGCGGTAGTTACTCGGCCGGTGGGGCAAAAACACAGACGCAGTACCTCGAATGGGTGCGCCAGGTAAAAGAAGGATTGGGTAACCGCAAAGCCATTGTCATTGTTGAGCCCGACGCGCTTGCAAGCATGGACTGTCTCTCCTCAGCAGAGAAATCGCAACGAATGAATGCGATTGCCGATACTGTAAAAATTGTTAAAAACGACACCACTAATGTCTACATAGATGCAGGTCATGCATCGTGGCATAGCACTTCGACAATCGCTTCTCGACTGCGCAGTGCAGGAGTTGAAGCTGCCGATGGATTCAGTCTAAATATCTCAAACTTCCGAACAACAAACGAAAGCACTAGCTATGGCATGTCGATTGCATCAAAAATTGGCAATAATCATTTCGTCATTGATACAAGT